>DHJP01000159.1:218-8239 GCA_002404395.1 Clostridiales bacterium UBA4717 | reverse complement strand
AAGCGGGTCAGCAGAATAAAATAGATCGCCGATGCAAAGTAAGCCAAAATATCCGCAATGCCGATATTGAAGAAAATGTGCGCTCCGTCAAAAGGCAGAAAATGCTGAAAGATCAGGGCGGGTATGAATACGATCAGCGAAATGATCCCGCTTATCAGAAGATCAATGAGCCGCGCGGCGGCGCGCACACAGAACCCGGCGTAGTTGTTTGTCATAATCTCACGCTCCCCGTAAATCAGCTTGCAATATCGCAGATATAGTAAAGACCGTTCTGCTTTTGCTCTGCAAGCTCGCCCAGCGCCTCCGTGTCGCTTTTAAACGAACGGCTAAGGTCTTCCGCCGCACCGAAAAGCGAATCGAAGAGCGTGCTTTCATACATCGACGGAATATACAGATCAACATCGTCGCCGATATCCGAAAAAACATAATACAGATAGTTTTCATAAGTATCTATGCGGTCGATCATTCCGACCTCAAGCGCGTCCGAGGCGCTGAGAATACGTCCGTCGGCAAACTCGCGGACCTTGTCCGGATCAAGATCTCTGCCGCCTGCCACGATATCCACGAACTGAATATACGACTCATCCACATAGCTTTGCAGTATTTCGCGTTGCTCGTCGGTAAGCGTCTGACCCGCGGAACCCATCGCCTTGTTTCTGCCGCTTGCGATATTCACCTCGCGTATGCCGAGCTTATCGTAAAGCCCCGTCATATCGAAAAATCTCATGATCACGCCGATCGAACCGGTCATCGTATTGCGGTTTGCACAAATCTCATCGGCAGCCATAGACACATATACTCCGCCCGAGCAGGACTGTGAAGCATAATAGCAGTAGATCGGACGGCCGGTGTAAAGCTTGTACTGCATCAGCTTTTGATAAAGCTCGTCGCTCGCATAAACGCTTCCGCCCGGGGTATCCATATACAGAAGTATTCCGACATTTGAATCGTCATATTCAAGCGCGTCGATAAGCTGAAGCGTTTTCGAGTGATCGTATTCTTCGCTCGAAAAATAGCTGTTTGTGCTGTCCGTTTCCGAGATCTCGCCGCATACCTTGATAAGCGTCAGATAGTCCCCGCCGCCCGGAAGCTCAAAATAGCTCCCTCTGCCGAGATTGTCGGTAAAATTCTCCGTCGTATCCGTAAGATTTTTGGTAATAATGAACCCGAAGGCAGACGTTGAAAATACTATTATCGCCGCCAAAATAAGTCCGATAACCTGTTTTGCTTTCATAACACTCCATGCCGCCGCAGGCGGCTCAAAAAATAAACGGAAATTTTCGATTCGGCGCAGCCGAGAAAACGGGACGGGACCCGTTTTCGGAAAATTTCGGCGCGAAAACCGAGACTTCACACATAGCAGACTGAATTTTTCGCGCTCCATGCCGCCGCAGGCGGCTCAAAAAATAAACGGAAATTTTCGATTCGGCACAGCCGGGAAAACGGGACGGGACCCGTTTTCAGAAAATTTCGTTAAGCTTTTTCACAGTCGCTTCAACGAAATTTTGCATATATGCGCTCAAGCTTTTCATAGCCGTCGCCGCGCTTTGACTTGAACCCGAGCCGACCGATAAGCCGCGACATCGGCCCGCGTTTGCGCGCCGCGCGCGAAAGCCTGCTGTTTTCACCGGTCCCGTGCGGCTTGCATGACAGGAAAAATTCCTCAAGTTCGCGGTTTACAAACTCACTGTCACGCCCCTCAAACCAACACCCGACAAGCTCAAGCATACCCTTCTCGAAGTTTTCAAGCTTCACGCTTTTAAGAATCTTTTTTACGTATTTTTTATCAAGCGACTCGGAAAATTCCAGACGGAACAAATATATATCAAGCAGCGGCCGCACACCGAGCCCGCCGTCGAAGAAGTGACGCGCCGCGTGCGCGAGCATATATATATATTCGTCCTCACGCGTCATGGCAAGCGTTTGGTCCGCATTCGCCACCGCCCTTGTAAACACCGTATCAAAATACGGCGCCGACAGATCTTTTTTTGACACGGGCGATTCATGAAGCTCAACGCTCACGTGCGGCGGCTTCACGAAAGTGTCGTGATACGACGCGGTGCTGCCCGACATGGTATATCCGAGGCTTTCCATTATATCATGCACATAATCGCGCGATATACCGCGATACAGAATATCAACGTCGGTCATACTGCGGTAATAGGTCTTAGGGTAATAATGCTTGCATACGATCCCCTTGATCGGCATGACCTCTGCTCCGCCCTCGCGCAAAGCCCCGCAGACCTCGGAGAAGGCAATATCCTGCTCGGTCTCCTTGACCACCGCCTTGTAATACTGCTCGGTAAAAGCGCGGTATTCCGCCGAATCCGGAGCCTCAAAGCCGAGCTTCTGCAAAAATTCATACACGAGCGCCGTAACGCCGTGACTTTGCGCAAGTCGGTATATCTCCTCAAGCCGCACATCCTTGCCCGGCAACGCAAAGCCTTCGGAATCGTCCGAAACTGCCGCCGCCAGCAATGAAATAAAGTATTCGGCGTTTTTATTTGCTTCGATCATACGCACCCTTTCCGCACACCGCCGTCAGCAAGCGCCCGAGCAAGGCGCGCAAACGCTTGTAAAGCCTTCTGAAGCAGAGCGCAGACACATAAAAGCGATACCCTAACCCCGCACATTCGATCCGCTTTCCGGCTTTTATGTACGCTTTGAGTTTTGCGATGATCATGTCGTCGGTAACACCGCGCTCGATAATATATTGATTATCTCCGCACATTCCGTAGGAAGCGTCAGGGTAAATTTTGACCGCACGGTGGAGCACATACTGCCCGCTTTTGCGTTTATAGAGAGCCACATCGCCGCGCTTTAACGGCAAGGAAGCCCTGACGAGCACGATACGGTCTTTGCCGTCGGACAGCATCGGAAGCATACTCGTACCGTTTGAATTCATTACAAATTCACCGCCCGCTTCGATGACTTCGCGCATCAGCGGCTCCACGTCACGCAAGTGAAACCTTTCACTCATCTATGATCCCGGCTCCCTTCAGCTTGGTAACGAACATCGAAACATCGTTCTGCGCGGTAAGCTCATCGACCTCATAGCGTTCGGTCAGAGCGTCTGCAAGCTCGGACTCGCAGCTGCCGCCCTCAAGCATCTCCCACAGCATTTTCGCCGAATCGTTCAGCTTGATGATTCCGTTGAAATTGCGTGCCGCTTCGCCGGTCGCGATCACAACGTGCTTTCCTCCGACTTCGCGCACAATAAATCCGTTTCTTATCTTCATAAGCTTCCGTCTCCGCATTTTCCGATAGCTTCGTAAGCGACCCTTGCCGATCCTGGGTCCATGTTGCACGAAACTTCGTATATCGGCAGCTTTTCAAGCAGCCTGTCGCAAAGCGCAAGCGTCGCGGAAGCCGCCGCACTCTCACGCGGTATGAGTATCTGACCGAGCAGGGGAGTTACTGCATCCGACGCTTTGAGCCTTCTGACCGAATTATCCGCGGCGCGTTTTATAAAGCAAAAAGCCTTAAGGCGCACCGAGGCATTTTTGCCGAGTTCTTCCTTCCCGCACCACGGAGTGCCGTACGCATATATTCCGTCCTTTGCAAACTCATATATCGGCTTGTCGCCGTTGATGATCTCAACGTCGTCAAACGTCTTTTGCCAATTAAGTATGTGCGTGGTTTTGCCGACTCCGCTCTTCGCGGAAAAAGCAAACCCGTCGCCGCCCTTTGCGATCACCGCCGAATGAATAAGCATACGGCCGTATTCGGGCAGCCGACGGCAGATCTCGCGATACATACAGACATATTCGTAATACCCGTCCGTAAAGCCCGGAGTGGCTTCACGCTCACGCGCAAGCGCGTCCGGCGTGACCGATACCGCAAAATCATAGGCTTCCGAGTCGGAGAGGTAGGATCTACACTTGTTTTCAAAATAATCGAATGAAGGATCTGCCTTGATCTTCATTCCTGCAAATTCATATATCATATTTTCAAGCAACGCAAAAAAGAGACAGACGGAACTCCGCCTGTCCGACAGACCTGACTGCCGTGCCGCGTGAACCGCCGCCGGTGTACGACCGTTGCGGTCCTTACCGCAGACGGTATAATTCAAAATTATTCTGTATTTTGTGCTCTGAGAGCAAAACGGCGTCTTTAGGTCAATCGCCGTTTTCAGTGTCGTTGCAGACTGCCGAATCGTAATCGCCCGATACCGCTATCACGTCAAGCGTTTCAAATATCAGTGTTTCGACATCCGGAGATACGTAGACTTCTTTCATAAGTCGGACTCCCGCAATTCATTATTTGCAAAAAAGCTGAATCCACTCTTTCACGAGTAATATTATAGCATTTATGACAGCCCGTGTCAAGGGCTTTCCGCGCTATAATCCATATTTAACAATATATATAATTTTTTAAACGAACCGCGGTGAAGCTATTGCAATAATACGTTACCTGTGATAAAATACAGACATATTTCACAAAACGGAGGAACTTTATGGAAACGCTTAAGATCACCTCGGAAATAAAGGTCGGCGGCAGGTACGAGCTGATCGTCGCAGGCGGCGGAGTCGCGGGTGTCGCAGCGGCGCTTTCGGCGCGCCGAAACGGCATAAATCGCGTATTGCTTATCGAAAAAACGATAAATCTCGGCGGACTCGCGACCACGGGAATGATAAACCTTTTCGTACCCATGTGCAACGGCCGCGGAAAGCAGATCATTACCGGCATGGCGGAGGAATTACTGCGCGATTCGATAAAATACGGTTATGATACCTTGCCGGAGGAATGGAAAAACGGCGAGCCGGACTCTCCCACAAAGGCCAGATACTGTACCCGCTATTCACCATGGATCTTTTCTTTTGTATTGGCGGAAAAGTTAAGAAATGAAAATATCGACATTCTCCTTGATACGACCATCGCCGACGCGGTCTGCGAAAACGGTCATGTGCGCGGACTTGTGCTCGAGAGCAAATCCGGCCGCGAATTTTACGAAGCGGACTACATCGTTGACGCCACCGGCGACAGCGACGTGTTCTTCCGCGCAGGCGCGCCCACGGTTGACGGTCAAAACTACTTTACGTACGAAGCAAACCAGATCACGCTCGAAAGCTGCAAGTGTGCTTACGAGGCCGGAAATATCAAAGAAGCGTTCGTGCGCGCCCACGGCGGTCCGGCTTCGCTTTACGGCACAAATCAGCCCGAGGGCAAACGGCTTTACAGGGGAACGACCAAGGAAGACGTTACCGAGTATGTGCTCGACAACACCTCGCTCTTGCTCGAAGCTTTAAAAAACGACGACAGATGCTCGCGCGAGCTTACTCAGATACCTTTCATGCCGCAGTTCCGCACCACAAGACATATCGCCGCCGACTATTCGCTGAAAATGGCGGATGTGTACCGTCACTTTGAAGATTCGGTAGGTGCGATCTGCGATTTCGACCACCGCGACAGACTTTTTGAAGTGCCTTTCAGAACCATGATAAACAGCGGCTACGACAATATCATAGCCGCCGGCAGATGCGTCTCGGGAGAGGGCTTCGCATGGGATATCCTCCGCGTGATCCCGCCGGCAATACTCACCGGCGAGGCAGCGGGAGCCGCGTGCGCCGCCGCGTTCGAAAATAAACTTCCGATTTTCGGAGTTGATACCTCAAAGCTTGCCGAAACGCTTGCAAAAGGCGGCGTGACGATCCACTTCGACGACTCGCTCATTCCAGAGGACCGCGAAGCCTTCGGCGAAGCACTGAACGTCGAAAGCTGACGCGCTCCGTACAAGACCGCACTATTGATTTTGAGTAATAAGCTTCATGGCATATCACCTCTCATGAAGTATCATCCCATAAACATTTACCATTATCATCAATTCTCAAAAATGGTAAGCGAAAATTTGCAGATCGTCTGCGATCGAATGTTTGACTATCCAAGTAATGCCCGCAGGAATATTAATATTCCTGCGGGCATTACGGTTTTAAATTCCAAAAGGTTCGTATTCTGTTACGTCTTTCACAGCCGCTTTATCGCCTTGTAAACCGGCTCAAGCAAAAGCCTCAACAAGCGCGCCGCGGCAAAGCATACGGCGAAGTTTATAAACAGTATCTGCCATTTTGCATACGGCAGATGAGTATAGAAATATCCGTCGGTAATGTACGAGATCAGATACATTTCAAACGCGCAGGCCGAGATCTCACGGCATATTCTGCCCGCCGCCTTTGATAAGCGCGACCCGCCGACACGGTGCAGCATCAGGAAAAACGATACCGCGGCAATCGCAAGCGGCAGCTCGCCGTTGTCATTGAACAGCCACCACGGATATTCGTTCCGTGCGAACGCCCATCCTGCGGCGGTCTCAAAGCAGAGCGTCAGCGCAAACACCGCCGCGCAGAGCGCATACGGCGGCGAGCACTTGTATTTATGTATATACGCGCCGATGAGATAGTATGTAAGCGGATACAAAAATTCAAAAAAGTCGGGTAGGAAGTCGAACCATATCCCCGTTACGATAAAGCTTTTGGCAGTTGTCGGCAACATCGTCAGAAGCACGAGCGAGCCGATAATTATTCTCTGCTCTTTTCTGCCTGTCGCCGCAAATCCGGCGTTGATAAACGGTATCAGCAGCGCAAGTCCGAGATACATTCCCACGTACCAGGAATATCCGTCGTTACACCCGAGAACGTTTATGATGATCCTGCCGACTCCGCCCTCGGGCATCCCCTGAGCGCGTACCTTAAGCACTTCGGTCACGGTGATTATAACAAGGTATGAGATCACTACCGGCAAAAGCGAAAGATAATGCCGCTTATCAAACCTGCGCTCCGACTGAAGATATCCGGTAAGCAGCAAAAACAGCGGCACGCAGATCAGCCCGATATAATGAAGCGCCATACGGGCGCACCACGCAGGCGAACGCAGGTCGAGCCCGAGCGTGCCCGAGTAGCTGAACATATGGGTCAGCATCACGAAAAAGATCGCAAACGCACGGATAATGTCAGGACCCGCTTTTCTGACCTTGATAACACCGATCGCCGATCCTGTCACGTCAGTTCACCATCAGCGCGGTAAGCTTTATCCATCTGCCCTCGGCTTTCGGATTCTTGTCCTCCGCGACCCTAATAACCACGTTGTGTTCGCCCCCGCCGAGTCCGTCGGCAAGCACCGTGCGCTCGGACAGTCCGAAGCTGTACAGATCGTACCGCTTGAAGTCTCCGCCGTCAATGCTGACGTCGATCATGCCGCACTCGGGCGAAAGACGCGAATACAGCGTCAGCTCGTTTCCGACAAAGCGCAGCGAACATTCCGCTCCGACCTCATCCGACACGAGATTGCCGCCCTCTATGCTCCAACCCGCCGTATGCTCAAGTTTATTCGCGCGATAAAGTATCGGATCCGGATGCACGCGCATAGCCAACGTATCGGGCAAAATCGTTTTCGGGGCAGGCTTTGTCCCCGCCGGAAGCTCAAGCGCGTTATCGATGAACTCAATAAGCGGACGTACCAACACCCTGTATCCGTTTTCGTTCGGATGATATGTGTCCGAGTAATATTTGCTCCATTCCTCATCGTTCGTTTTGTAATCCGGAGCCATAAAGTCAAGCAATGCCTGACCGAAGAACACCGAGTTGATATTGTAATGAGCGGCGACCGCGTCATGCGCCTGAGACGTGAACGCGTTGCGGTCCATAAACCTGTGCGCGGTATAAACGCATATTATATCTGTCATCGGGTCGTGCGCATAGATATTGCGGATTATCGACTCGTAGTATTCCTCCACCGTCGCGGTATCGTTGATGCCGGGGTAGTTGTCGTTGACCGCGTATTCGATAATTACGAGGTCGGGAGCCTTTTCAAGCACATCCTCCTTCAGCCTGTACAGCGCATAGGATGAACCGGTGCCGCCGACTGCCGCATTTATCATTTCGATCTCGGCGTTCGGATACTTTTCCTCCATATGCTTGTGAAAGAGCGTGCGCCAGCATTCGCCCGAAGAGCCCCCGCCGCAGGTGATCGAGCCGCCGAAATATGCGATTTTCAGCTTTTTTTGCTCCGTGAGCTTTATATACGTG
>DHJP01000159.1:0-152 GCA_002404395.1 Clostridiales bacterium UBA4717 | reverse complement strand
AGCGCCTCACGGTAATTTATATAGTCTGAATATTTATTTGCGTTTTTCATTCACAGTTTCCTCCTCTTTCGTCAGAGCATTTTATCCGCATCGAAATTATACCATTCCCGCATTTGATTTGTCAACAATAATTACCATAAAACCGCTGGTTT
>DHJP01000204.1:5311-11400 GCA_002404395.1 Clostridiales bacterium UBA4717 | reverse complement strand
GCGCCCGTAAATGACGTCATAAGGCTTTTTTGCCGCAAAAATGTCGGTCGCGGTGAATTTGAGCATTTTATAGCTCTGTGCATATGCACTGCGGTTCTTTACGTATGCGCAAAGATAGAACTCGCCGCTTCCCTGCGCGGTTACGGTTGCGACAGTGCCGTCTGCGCTGATCTCGTCGATCCGCGCAAGCGCGGTCTCGTCGCCGCCGTCGTCAATTACCATCCAGGTGATATCTTCGGACGCACCCGCGGGATTAAGTGTTGCCTTGACGCGTGCGGTGAGCGACTCGTTAGTAAGCTCGGTCGAGCCTTCGATCACTTCAAAGGTGAGCTTGTTTGCAGGTGTGAAATTTGCCTCCTGACCGGTGATCGTAATAACCTTTTCTCCATAGATTCGCGAGCCGTCAAGCGCAGTCGCGCGGACGGTCACACTTCCGTTGTATCTTGCGGTAAGTAATCCCGATTCATCAATTGTCGCACAGGCATTTGAGACGCTCCACGCCACATTTTTCAGCGCGGCGTTTGCGGGCGAAACGGCTGCCGAAAGCTGAAGTCTGCCGGATTTGGTGTTTACGGTCGATGTATCTGAGCTTACGTTTATCGCATTTACACGCGTCACAGTATTCTGACCCGAAACCGTGACGATCGCCGAATCGGATACATTTGAGCCGTCAAGCGCAGTCGCGGTCACCTTGACTCTGCCGTTTCCGAGCGCGGTCAGATTTCCGTAAACGTCGATATATGCGGCAGTCGTCGGATTGCCGAACTCGTCGCTTACGCTGTATATTACCTTCGGATAATCTGCGTTTGACGGGGATATTTCGGCGGTAAGCTTAAGAGAGCCGCCGGCATTTGTTATACTTGAGCTTCCGTCGATAGAACCGAGCGTGATCTGCGTGATCTGTTGCGCGTGGGTTGCTTTAACGGTAACAGGCGAAGCCGAGCTGATATTATATGAGTCGGCTGAAACGGTGATATCGCCCTCGGTGCCGTCGGACATGATTATCGCCACGACCTTGCCCGAGAAAGCGCGCCTTTCGGTGTCATAATAATTGTCGTAGTCGGTGGAATCACCGTTGTCAACGCCGACAAGCTTACCTGCGCCGCTGACTGTAAACTTTACTTCATTGCGCGCGTTTGCCACAAAGTTTCCGTCTTTATCGACAATACTTGCGGTAACGTACAAAAGATCCTTGCCGTCCGCCGTAAGCTCTGTGCGATTTGCTTCGAGCTTTATGCCGGCAGGAGCGCCGAAGCTCTTGACCTCCTCGGTAGCTATAACCTTTCCGTCCTTGTCGTAAGCTTTGGCGAGCAGAGTTCCGTCCGCATACGGGACTTTCCACTTATAGTGCAGCACCGTTGCAGTCTTAAGGTCAATTGACTGCCTGCCGAGCGAAACACCGTTAAGAAACAGTTCAACGCTGTCGGCATTTGAATATGCATGAACGTCGATCTCACCGCCGTCTGAGGTTGTAAGCGAATCGTCCCAATAGGGTAACAGGTGTACCATCGGCGCGGTCTCGGGATCCGTCCAGACGCTTTGATAGAAATAGTAGCTGTCTTTCGGCAGATCGGCAGTGTCAATGATGCCGAAGAAGGTGTTTTTGGATTTATACGGAGTCGGCTCGCCTATATAGTCGTGGCCGTTCCAGATAAATTCGCCGAGCACAAACTCACGGTCACGATCGGCGATATACGCGTCCTCATTTGAGCTTCCCCACGGCACATAGCTGTTGCCGTACGAGGAGACCTTATTGTCAAAATAATTGAGTATCACCTTGTCCGCCGGGAAATGGTAAATTCCGCGGCTCGCGGTCGCCGATGCCGCTTCGGTTCCGATGATACCAAGTGCAGGATATTCGGCATGCTGGCTGTCATACATAGCTTCCGCATAGTTGTAACCGCCGGCATCAAGGTGTTCGCGTGCGAATTTGAGCGACCAACCGGTCATTGCGTCGGAAGCAAGGGTTCTGAGTCCGTTCTTCTGCGGATCCTCGGAATTCAGCATATTTATAAGGTTGACTCCGATATTGTAGCCTTCTTCACTGTGCTGACTCGGAACTTCGTTTCCGATGCTCCAAAAGATCACGCAAGGATGATTGCGGTCGCGTCTGATCCAATTGCGCAGTTCGACCTCGGACCAGGTGGGACTTGATGAGGTCTTGGGAGAGCCGCTCAGGTCCTGGTCAGCTTCTCGGGTAAAATAGGTGCACTCAAGCCAGCGTACTATGCCCTCATTTATCATCATTATGCCGAGCTCATCGCACAGCTCGACCCACTCGGGCGGGCAGATATTATGAGCGGTACGAATCGCATTTATACCCATCTCCTTAAGCTGGATCAAACGCTTTTTCGTTCCCTCATAGTTAGACACTCCGCCGAGCGCGCCGAGATCTTGATGAAGTGCTGCCCCCTTGAGCTTGGTCTGCTTGCCGTTGAGAAAGAATCCGTGCTCCGGATCGATCTCGATAGTTCTGAAACCGAAAGTACCGGTATATGTGTCAACGATCTTGCCGTCGCAGGAAAGCTCGGTCTTCATTGTATAAAGATATGGGTTCTCCGTATCCCAGAGCTTGGCGTTTGACACATTGAGCGTTTGTGTATCGGTAACAATGCCGCCTGCCGGCACGGTCACACGTTTGCTTGAGCTTGCCACGCTCTTGCCGTCGGCATCAAGCACAGTCTCGCTGACTGTAACGGTCTTGGAAACTGACGTATCATTTTTGATCTCAGCGTCTATAGAAGCCGTGCTCTTTCCGTCTGTGTATATGTAGGTTCCACCGTAATTTACGTGTACCTTATCGGTGACCGTGAGCCAGACATCGCGGATTATTCCGGCTCCGGTGTACCACCATGCGTCGGCATACTCATATTCAACTTTTACCGCGATCTCGTTTACCGTATTGCCGAAATTCAGAAGATCGGTAAGCTCTACATTAAATGTTGAGTATCCCGCGGGGTAATATGCCGCATATTTACCGTTAACATATACGGTGGTGTTTTTCTGGACGCAGTCGAAGCGCAAGGAAATATCTTTATCCTTAAGCGCTTCGGGCAGATAGAGATCGTGTCTGTACCATGCCGTCTCCTTGCCGTACAATGTGTTGTAATCACTGCCGCGCTCGATCTTCCAATCGTGAGGGAGATCAAGTACACGCCAATCGGAGTCGTCGTATCCGAACGCACTGCAGTCGTCGGATGTGAGTTTGAATTTCCAATCATAGTCAAACAGATTGCTGCGTTCGCCGCCGATCTGCGTGTCGCGCACAAGTCTGACGTTATGCGAATCCGCCGATACGGTCGGCACGAGCGGCATTACCATGCACGCACAAAGCAAAACCGACATTGCCCGTTTGAGCGCAGTGCCGAATATCCGTCGACGATTTAATTTTTTCATAAATACCTCCGAAATTGCATAAGCGGCTTATTTTAGTTTGATTATAACGCTTTTTTACACAAAAATCCATGATAAGATGTGCTGTGATTTTAGCATAATGATAACACAGCTTTCGCTTTAACACATTTGTGCAGATTTTGCACTTAAATTTCCAAACATCGGCACGGTATGTCAAAATGATAAATTTTTCCATAGTATAATCGCAAAAAACTATTGATTTTGTACTTGTTTATATGTTATCATGAAACAGAAAGGAACGGTGCTGACTGATGAATAATCAAAAAGTGGTAGATTTTACGATTGGAAGCATAGACAATATTGAGACCGATCTGTCTTTTTCGTTTGCCGGCTTTGAAAAATGTTTGCCGGAAGATGCCCAACCCCAACATATCAGACAGTTCTACCTGATCCACTACTGCGTGTCCGGATGCGGATATTTCACCGATCCTTCCGGCGAACACGAAGTCAGCCCCGGGCAGATCTTTATTATCAAGCCGGGAGACGTAGTCTCTTACCGTGCCGATAAAGCTGATCCGTGGGAATATATATGGATGGGCTTCAAAGGCAGATATGCCGAACGGCTAACCGCGCTTGAGCCTGTGCTTGAATACGAGCACGACACCTTTTTCAAACTGCGCAGACTTTGTGAAAAAGAGGTAATGTCGCGTGACGCTTATTTTTCGGTTTTATTTGAGTTTTTCTACCGTGCTTTTGAAAATCTACCCGCAAAGCGCGACGTGATCTCGGAAGTCAAAAGCTATATCGACTTCAATTACATGAACAAGCTCTCGGTTGCACAGATAGCCGAGCGTGTGCACGTAGACAGGTGTTATCTCACGCGAAAATTCAGAGAGCGTTACGGTATGCCGATTCAAAACTATATGATACTCACGCGGATCGACAATGCCTGCAAGTTTCTTGAGGACGGTCATTCTGTTTCGGATGCAGCATATATGTCCGGTTACGGAGATGTATTCAACTTTTCAAAAATGTTCAAACGCATAAAAGGCTGTGCGCCCTCGGAGTACGGCAGAAGCCGCCGCGACAAGGCGCAATAGCTGTGTATTCGTATAAAAAAAGAGTTTAAGCAGTCAAAAGACTTCTTAAACTCTTTTTTGCACCCACGACATTGGCTCGGCGGCATAATGCCGCCGTTTTGCCTTTAAATCAAGCAGAAAATCAAAGTCATTGAGGCAACAACGACCGAAGATCGTTTATTTATACATCGGTCCGTATTTTTCGCACGCCGAATAGTCGGCTGCCTGCGTATTTTCGGTGCCGAATGCCGCCCAAGCGTGAGGACGGTAAACCTTTTCGTCAGGCACATTGTGCATCGTCACGGGAATACGGAGCATCGAAGCAAGCGTTATCAGATCCGCACCGATATGTCCGCCGATCGTTACGCCGTGGTTTGCGCCCCAATTCGCCATCACCGAATAGACATCGGTAAACGCGCCCTTTCCGGTCAGACGCGGTGCAAACCAAGTAGTCGGCCAGGTCGGATCGGTCCTGCGGTCAAGCTTTTCGTGAATATCATCGGGCAGCGTGCAGGTATAGCCCTCGGCTATCTGAATGACCGGTCCGATACCGTCCACGATATTTACTCTGAGCATTGTCACAGGCATTTCGGCAAGCGTCTTGAAATGGCTCGAAAATCCGCCGCCGCGGAAATATTCATAGTCGGCTCGGCACCAATCGGTCGCCTCAAGGCAGGCATTTATGTCCGCGTCGCTCATGTTCCACCATTCTTTTATTGTACCTTCGCCGTTAGCAGTCAATGCTGCACCGGTGCAGTCAAGTGCGGTAGCTCCCGAATTTATGAGATGGATTATACCGTTTTCGGCTTTGCCTGTCAGGGCTTTGCCGGTAACACGTTTTACGGCTTCGGGGCTCCAATATGTACGCACATCATGGAAAGCGGGTGCTTTGCCGCTGACCAGCGTTCCGAAGAGCATCGAAATTCCGTTGAGTGTATCGTTTTCGGTGGCAAATGCAGTCGGCGCTTTTTTGCCGTTCCAATTGAAGGAGCTTGCCATGATCGCTTCGGTAAAATCGGCGTTCGGGAGCCAATCCGTCCAATTGCGCTGTCCCTGGAAGCCGCCGGCGATCGCGTTCTTTCCGAGCGCTTCTTCGTGCCAGCCCATTTCATCGAGCTTCGGATTACCGTAAAGAATATCGTTAACGATTATCGTGAATTTAGCGATAAACTCCCAATCGCGGTCGGGAGCGATCGTTTTTGAGTGGCGTATGATCTCGGGGAAATTCTTCCCTGCGTTCTTATCAAAGCCCTCGCGGCAATTTGTTTTGATCCATGCAAGCGCTCTTTCGTACTCATCATGATCGTAGATCTCAAGCGTAATACGGCGCAGAATTTCGGTAAGATCTACCCACTCGGCGCGGATACCGAGATACTTGCGCATAAATTCCATATCACAATACGAACCGGCAATACCCATAGCGACTCCGCCGAGATTTACGTACGCTTTATCTTTCATCTGTCCAACCGCAAGTGCGGCACGGGCAAAACGCAGGATCTTTTCGGCAACGTCATCGGGGATAGTATTGTCCGTCGCGTCCTGAACGTCGTGTCCGTAAATTGAAAATGCCGGAAGTCCGCGCTGAGCAAACGCCGCCATAACCGCCGCAAGATAAACAGCGCCCGGACGTTCGGTGCCGTTAAAGCCCCAGACTGC
>DHJP01000204.1:5037-5240 GCA_002404395.1 Clostridiales bacterium UBA4717 | reverse complement strand
CTGCCGTAGCACCAGCAGGGCGTGACTGCGAGTGTGGCGCAGACATTCTGAGTTTTGAAATAGTCGCTGCACTTTGCCGCCTCCGCGCCTCCGCCGATCGTACACGGTGAAATTACGACTTCTGCAGGTGTACCGTCGTGATATTTTATGTTTTCTTCGATTAGCTTTTTGGCGGCAGTCGCCATCGCCATGGTCTTTTCTTC
>DHJP01000204.1:198-4899 GCA_002404395.1 Clostridiales bacterium UBA4717 | reverse complement strand
GTTTGCAATAATATGCATGAATATATTAACACAATACTTAAGTTTTGTCAATAAGTTACATATATTCAACATGAATTTTTATGTAATTCTCCGCGTATGCCGCGTATATGCAAAAAGCCCGGCGCACTCTAGATGAGCCGTCGGGCTAAATCAAAATTATTATTGATCGAGTATTTTCAAGCTGACTGCACCGGGCTGTCGGCAAGCTTAATAAATAAAACACTGTTCGGTTCAAGCGGCATTTCATAAGCGCAATGCGATCCGTCTGCAGCAAATGTTGACAAAAGTGTAAAATCGTGGCGTTCATCAAGCAAATATATTTCAAACGTATGCAACGTATCGGGAGCAAGCCCCTTGATCTCGACGCACACCTTCTCGGACTTTGCGTTATCATCGTCATCAAAGTATGAGAGCATTACCGCCGCTTTGTCGCCACCGAGAGTTTCGGATAAATTAACAATCGCTTTCATAATAATCTCCTATCTGATATGACTTTTTCACGGATTTTTGTACATATAATTTTTGAAAATGCTCGGGGACGGGAGTATTAAAAGACTTTGATCAGTATCAGCGCGCCGATTCCGATGAGCACGCCGAGCGCGCTTTTTACGGTGACCTTTTCCTTATACACGGTCGCGCCGACGATCGTGGTGATTATGGTCGCGCCGCCGTTGACGAAAGCAAACAGCACCGCCGACGAAAGCATTGGAGTAAGCAGTGTTACAAATTGTTGTACAATAAATACTGCAAACGCAAGCACTGCCGCATAAAGCACAAGCACACGCGGAAATGGGTCGGCATTCGCCCTCGTTTTATCCGCTTTTCCAACAAACGGAATTGCCACCGCAAGCGCAGTTGCGGGGATCAAAAAGGTAAGCATGGAAAACGCCGACACGTTTCCGTTTTCGCAAGTCATGCCGAACAATTTTTGAGCGAACATTACCATTCCGTTTGACAGCATTGATCCGATAAGCCAAAACAACATTTTCGGCGAAAAGCCGTTGAAGATCTTTTTTGACGAGCTTATAAGCAACACCGTGGAAGCAAGCAGCGCCGCAATACACAGCACTTGGATCGGCGACATCGGCTCATCAAAAAAGGCGGCGCCGAGTATACACGGTATCAACATACCCGAAGTGGAAAATACCGAAGAGAGCGCCATCGTTCCGCCTTTCAGCGCCTTAATGCCGCAGAGCGAATTAAAAGCAAGAAAACACCCGGAGCAAGCGGCGATGATTATTTCGCGCGGCGCGGGGAATGCAAATTCACGGTTGATCATCAGGGTAATGAGCGCAAAGCCGGCAGCCATGAACTCCATGACCGATATATAAGTTATGTAGGGCTTGACGCCGTCGGGAACGGTTGAGCTGGCGCGCTTGCTGAACAAACTCTGAAGCACGCGCATAAGCATAATTATCGAAATATACAGTGCGACCATAATATGATATGCCTTTCTTAAATAATTGTATAAGCATATTATATTGCCTTACACCCATGTGTTTCAACATAAATATTGATATTTTTTTATATTATTTTGCGTTTCCGGGATTTTGAAATCTGCTTCGCACTTAAAGATCGGGAAAATATTGTCTTAAAATCGTGCGCAAAAACCGCTCACCCGTACTTGACACGAAAAGCTTCGGATGTTATAATATGTATATTGAATTATTTTGACCGAAAAGCTCGAAATACCGGCAATTACTGCGCTGAATTTTAAACTATTTTGCAAATACGGCAATTCAAATCGTTTGCTTTATTCATGCATCATAAGTCTGAGCCCCGGATATTTCGGCTATATTGAATCGGCTGCGCCGATACGGATAATACCATGTGCCCTTCAAATTACGGTACCGAAAAGGAAAAGATCTTATTCGACATACCCACTCTCCATTTTGCCATGCGCGCGCTTGACATGAAAGCGGGAGTCAACTATCGCGGTATGCATATGCACACTGCCGTGGAAATCGTCAGAGTTGATTACGGAAACCTTGAAGTAACATTTTCTTCCGAAAAAGTGCTTTTACTTCGCGGTCAGACTCTGTTGATTCCCGGGAGAGTGCCGCATAAACTCTCTGCTTCGACAGGCGCTGGTATCAGATACATTCAGATCGGACTTGACGGCTATTTTTACGATAAAGCAAATACGGCGCGGGCGATCCTTGCGGAGTTTGCCGCAAAGCCCACCTCTAAGAGTTATATTATCTCAAATTCAGGCAGTGAAGCGGCGCGCATCTTTGATCACATATCGCATGAAGCAGTCACAAAAGAAGCGGCATACGCCGACTATATCAAAGCCTACGGTGCGCTGTGCGCCGCTTACATGAAACGCTCGGGCATTTTTGCTTCCGGCGACGATCCGAAGCTTGACCGTCTCGTTCCGGTCGCTGAATTTGTCGATCGGAACTACCGTCAAAAGCTTACTATAGATGAACTTGCCGAAGCGGCAGGATGCGGGCGCTTTGCACTATGCAGGCTTTTTACCGCTTTGACGGGACAGACAGCGGTTGATTTTATGAACTTTGTCAGGCTGAAAAAAGCCGATGAAATGTTGCTTGATGGCGATCTTAACGTTTCCGAAGTCGCTTTTGAGTGCGGCTTTTCGACCGTACAGTATTTCAATCGCGTATTCAAAGACTCCCGCGGGTTCCCGCCGGGAGAATTGAAGCGATCCGGAAAATGAGGACATTTTCAGTTGTTGCGCCAAGATCGTATTTTGCGTAAATATACTACTGACGTCCGGCAAATTTACCGGGTGTAACTCCCGTATGCTTTTTGAACTGTCTGATGAAATGATAAACATTTGTATATCCGAGTGCTTCAGCGCACTCCTCTACCGTAAAATTACCGCCCGTGAGCATATTCCGTGCGCGCTCGATACGTGCGCGGATCATATCATTGACCGGCGAAATACCGAAAATATCTTTATACAATGCCTGAAACCGCGACGGCGAGAGTCCAGACTCCGCCGCCGCGTCTTTTATATTGATGCGTTTTGAGGAATCGGACAACATTATATCACGCAATGACGTGAAACTTTCGCGCACATTTGCGGGAACGACGGATCTTGGCTCGTTTGAACTGACGGCACGCGCAATTTTGTAAAAAATCTGTCTTACATATGTATCGCACAATTCAGTTTTGAATTGTGCGTCTCCGAACAACTCACGTTCGATATTGTATACTCCTTCGGTGACCGCCGAAGTGATATCGGGATAATACACACGGTCAAACTCAAGTCCGCATTCCGCAAGCAATGCCGCAACATCTCCGCGCAGGTGCATCCAATCGTGACGCAAATCGGCATTACGTGAAGCAAAATACTGCGGTGTATCAAGGTGATATATTATAAAAGCATCGGGAGCTGTATGCATAAGCGTATCTCCGATCATCAGCTCCATAGGTTGATGAAACAGTAAAAAAATATAGTCGGGTGTGCCGCCGTTTTTGCGTCTGAGCGCAAAGCCTGCCTTTTCAAACCAATCGTGACGCGCGCTGACTACTTCGATCATAATTTTTCTCTCCAAACATATTATCCGCTCTGTTGCTTGTTCATTCAAAGTATATACCCAAATTTTGCAAAAGTCAACAGTATAATAGGTCAATTTTACAGTCGGATATTACATTTACTTTTGGATTTTTCAGTGATATACTCATAACAGCATATGTCAATCGGCACACATAAACGCAAAAAGCATTGATGATGCCGAAATTACCGAATATTTTCAGAACCGTTTTTGACGGTGTGAAATCAGCGTGAAAGTTCAGGCTGTGTCGGGACCTCACGCCGGAATTTTTGAGCCGCCCTGTGCGGCATGGAGGTTAATATGATACCGAGAAATGAGCATCCGAATCCTCAGTTTATGAGAGAAAACTATGTGAACCTTAACGGCGAATGGGACTTTGCGTTTGACTTCGGCAACAGCGGCAATGCACGCGGAATGAACGAGGGCAAAGGCTTCGATCGCAAAATTATCGTTCCGTTCTGCCCTGAAAGCAAGCTTTCGGGGATCGGATATACCGATTTCATGAACGCGGTGTGGTACAAACGAAGCTTTACGCTTACCGCCGCCGAGCTTAACGGACGTGTGGTATTGCACTTCGGAGCAGCCGACTATGAGACATTTGTATGGGTAAACGGCAAGAATGCCGGCAGTCACGTCGGCGGTTACACTTCCTTTGCTTTTGACATTACCGCGCTCGTGCATGAGGGCGATAACGAAATTATTGTAAACTGCCAAGACTTTACTGCCCATGGCAGACACGGCGGTCAACCGGTCGGTAAGCAGTCGATCAGATATGCTTCTGCCGGCTGTTGTTATACTCGCACCACAGGCATCTGGCAGACCGTATATCTTGAATTTACGCCGAAAGCCTACATTGATAGTTTCAAGTACTATCCGGATGTTGAAAACTCGCTTTTAACAGTCACAGGCAAAGTCTGCGGAAGCGGCAGACTTGAGCTTATCGCCGAATATGAAGGCAAACGTGTAGGCGAAGCCGCGCGCATGGTTTCGGGCAATTTTTCGCTCGAACTTGCGCTTGACGAGCTTCATTTGTGGGAAGTCGGTCACGGCAGACTTTACGATCTCACTTTGAAGTTTGGAAGCGACGAAGTCAAGAGCTACTTCGGTATGAGAAACATCTCGCTCGGCAAGCGCAAATTCTTAATTAACGGCAAATCGGTATTTGAGCGGCTGGTGC
>DHJP01000204.1:0-129 GCA_002404395.1 Clostridiales bacterium UBA4717 | reverse complement strand
AATATACACTGCCCGCGACGACGCGGAGCTTGAGCGTGATATACTGCTTTCACTCGAACTCGGATTCAACGGTGCAAGGTTACACGAAAAGGTGTTTGAACCTCGTTTCCTCTATCACTGCGACCGCCT
>DHJP01000097.1:8602-8757 GCA_002404395.1 Clostridiales bacterium UBA4717 | reverse complement strand
CCCCAGCGAATGGTATTCACTCCGCAGCAATTCACTGTTTTACAAATGAGCTGCACAAAAGCGATAACTATTTCACCCTTTTCACTACCCTTGCTTTATAGAGCAGAAAATCGTTGATTTTCAACCCTTAGATGTACAAAAACAGGCAGCACCCA
>DHJP01000097.1:533-8491 GCA_002404395.1 Clostridiales bacterium UBA4717 | reverse complement strand
TTACTGTCTTATCGGCACACGCCTGAATTCGGCTTCGGTCACTTGAGAGCGAAGCCGAATTTTACGTACGAAGAATTATCGGGTTTACAGTTGTTTTATGTCTTTTGTTTTCGGCAAGTCTTTCATGCTTGCGTGTATTGCGGAAAGGCGGTTTTATTCTGCGGTATTTGCATTTTTTATTTCACACGTCACAAAGTTGCAAAAGCCTATTGCAAAAACGTCGAGCCTGTGATACAATATGAGCGTAAAAACGCTCCGATCGGAATGCCGAACGGAGAGGCTGTGTTTTCCGACGGAAGAATTAGATTGAAGATCCTGCGGCTTTTGATTCGCCGAGCGATAAAAATAGCTGTTTAAGTAATAGCGGAGGCTGCTTTCAGCAGCTTTTTGACAGGCAGACGGTTAGCTTCGGCTAACCATAAATGGGGGCATAAGTATATGGGAGAAAAAATTGCTCTTTCCGGAGTTGCGGAAACAATGTTACAAACCGTATATGCACGGGCAAAGGAAAGTCGGGGGCGCGGCGCGATCCGCGACGCAAAAGCCGAGGAGCTTATCGGCAGGCTTGATTACGATTTTGCTCTTGCCGACAGGGACGCGGCGATGCACAACGGCGTAATTGCGCGCACACTTGTGCTTGACAGGCTGTTTTCGGAGTGGATCTCCCGAAATCCGGACGCCGTGGTGGTCAACATTGCCTGCGGGCTTGATACGCGATGCTATCGGTTGAAAGGGTACTTGCATTGGTATAATCTCGATCTTCCGGAGACGATTGCCGTCAGGGAAAAGCTGTTGCCCGAGAGCGGTAAGATCTCGCAGATCGCTATGTCGGCGATGGACGATTGGGGCGGTAAGATCAGCGAAGTCGGCAAGCCTACTCTGATAATTATAGAGGGATTGACCATGTATCTTTACGAATCGGACGTGCGAAAGATCTTTGAGGTGATCTCAAATCGGTTTGAAAGCGCGACCGTATTTGTTGAAACGATGAACCCTGCGATGGCAAAACATTTTAAGGAAAAGTCAATTGAGGGAAGCCGTGCAAAATTTACGTGGGGCATAAAGGACGGTAAGGCGCTTGCTTTGTTGCTTGACGGTTTTCATTTGGTCGAAGAACACAGTCTTACCGAGGGCATGGCTCTGTTTGCTCCTATCTACAGACTTTTTGACAAGTTCGGATTCGTGCGGAATATATCAAACAAGATTATTGTGTTGGAAAAGCAAACTCAGATACCTTGAATCAAGGGCGGCTGCGACGATATTGAAGCAAATGCAAAGTGCGTTTTTTGAAGGTTTGAAAGATGAAGGACAAAGAATTAAAAATCGATCGTATACATCATGTACTTTATACCGGGGCCTGCAAAAAGGAGATCCGAAAAAAGATCGCTCTGCACTGTGCGCACGAGGAAAGGGAAGCGGTGTGGGAGCGCGTACAGCTCAAGTATGCGGAATTTCTTTCCGATTGGCGTACCGATCTCGGCGGGAAAAAGAATTTTCACAACGGGCGCGGCGGCAATTATGATTGTATTGCGCTCATGGCTTACTATGTTGTGTGCAAAGACCTGACGAGTCTTGCGGAAATAGAGGAGATGGAGGGCAACCTGTTTCTCGGAGCTTTCCGCAAAATGAAATTTGTCGATTGCAACAAGCCGTTTTTTAGAAAACTGATGTACAAGGCGTTTGAAAACGCTAAACGGCAGTGCGATAAATGGGGCGATTTCAAAATGAATATTGCACGGTTTGAAGAAGATAAGCCCATTTATTACGAATTTACCGAATGTCCGACAGCGGAGTTTGCGAAAAAGCACGGACTGCTCGAGGTTATGCCGGCACTTTGCAATCCGGATTTTGAAGCGATGGAATGTGTCCGCGCACGGCTCGTGCGTAAAACCACCTGCGCAAACGGCTGCAAATGCGATTATACGATCGTCGGAGATCGGGATCCGTACTTGCAGGCTCATCCCGAATATCGCGATGAGGCGGGATATCGGAGAAATAAATAATTATTGGTGGGAAAAGGAGACTTTGATATGAAGATTTTGGTATTCGGCGCGGGTGTGCTCGGCTGTAATCTGGCAAGAGACCTGTTCCGCGCCGGGAAAGATGTAACATTGCTCGCACGCGGAAGCCGCGCGGAGAATATAGCGAAGCACGGACTGCGTATCAAGGATAAATTCTCGTTCCGTGTTTCGACCAACCGCGTACCGGTAGTTACCCGACTGAATCCTGACGACAAATATGATGTAATTTTTGTTGTTTTGCGTTATAATCAGCTTGACGGCGTTATTGATGTTCTGCGCGCGAATCGGACGCGGAATATCGTCTTTGTCGGAAACAATGTGAGTGCCGCGGAGACTGCCGCGCGTTTGCCGGAGAAAAATGTTCTTTTTGCGTTTGCGCTTTCGGCGGGACACCGCGAGCAGGATCTGGTGGTATCCATAGACCTTAAAAAAATCACTATCGGTCAGCTTTCAGGCGCGCCCTCGAACGAGCGGCTTATCGGGCAGATATTCGACGGGACCAAATACAAGACGGTATATGAGCCTAATATGGGCGACTATCTTTTATGCCATGCCGCATTTGTGCTGCCGGCGGCTTTTGCCTGCTATAAAACCGACGGCGATTTAAAAAAGCTAAAGGGCGATACGGCGTACCTTGATCGATTGATCCACGCCAACATTGAGGGCTACCGTGCCGTCAAGTCTGCCGGGCATGAGATATTGCCGAAAGCCGACAAGGATTTTGAAGGCGCGCAATATCGCAAGACCTGCTTACGCTTCTTCAAGCTTATGTGTGCGACGAGTCTCGGAAAGCTTTGCGCTTCGGATCACGCGATGAATGCGGTGGATGAGATGAGTGCGCTGAACCGTGATCTTGAAAAATTCTTTGACGAGCAAAAAGCGGAATATCCGGTATGGAAAGCCCTTGAAAAGGAAGCGGGGAGGTATTTGAAATGAAAATAATATTTATCAAAACTTTGCTTGAGGGGCTGGGACTCGGAGCTTTGCTGTTTCTGGTCTGCGCGTTCGGCATCCGTAAGGGTGCGGTCGGAATGGTACATCTTTACAGCCCCGAGGTGCAGGCAAGATGCGTAAAGCTCGGTCTGACGACACACGAATGTATCAGGCGCAATGCGGTGATTTTTAAGGCAAGTTGCATTCCCGGATATATTGCTTATGTGTTGATCTTTGTATATGCGGTAAACGGCGCGAGAGGGTTTATTGCCGGATTTTGGCAAATGCTCGTTATTCTGTCTGTTATGAATCTGATCGACCGCTTTTTGATAGACGGAGTTTGGGTAGAAAAAACGAATGCATGGACCATTCCCGGCACTGAGGATCTTAAACCCTACATAACCGGAAAAGACAAATGCCGGAAGTGGATCTTCGGCACGGTAGGTATGGCGGCTGTGGCGGCCGTTCTTTCGGCGATCATGCTGATATTCGTTCGTTGACAGAGGACTTATGAAGTACAGAATCAAAAAACACTGTGCAGGTGACTCTGATAATTCCGCTTTATGCGCGAAAAATGTGTTATCATGACGAGACGGCGGCGCGTATTTCACTGTTTCGGACGCGAAAAGCGAGCTTCCCGAGTGGGACAGCCGATTGCAGGTCTCAAGTAAGGGGTATATGCTTGGCTACAGCGAACTTCGTGATCCGTCGGTAAGCGGATTTTTCCGCTTGCTTGCTAAACTCGGCGACGGAATGATGAAGATGCAGATAGTGAATATCGAATTTTGAAATTGAACAATGATGCTTTTACCGCGCTTTTTGCCGTATTCGGTCCCGAAGCGATATTATGAAGTCCCGGAAAGCACGCCGATCGGCGTGCTTTCCTTTTATATCCTCGTGTATAAGAAAAGAAACCGTCTGCTGTTGCTGTGCGTTTCCGAAGTGTTTGACTTTGGGAGCCATTTCATATGCAGGCGAATTTTTATCGGTGGCGGTAATTTCGGCGTATTGCGTATTTTTATCCGAATTTTGCTTCGCACCTCTTGACAATCGCTGCAAACGGGTATATAATTCAACTAACGAATATTAGTTAGCGAGATGATGAAATGAAGCAGGAAGATACCAGACAGAAAATATTAGACAATGCGCTTGAATTGTTTTCCGCATACGGCTACGATTCGGTAAGCGTTGCGGAAATTGCCGAAGCGGTAGGGATAAAAGCACCGTCGCTCTACAATCATTTTTCGGGCAAACAGGCAATTTTTGATGCCATTGTTGAGGAGGCGGCTGAAGAATATGAGAGGGACACTGATAAGATCGATATTCATGTGCAAAGCGCCGGACAGGACGTTCCGCTTTTTGCTGAGATAAGCGAAGAATTGCTTTTTGAAAAAGTGCGGCAGATTTTTGCGTATTCTCTCCATAACAAAATGATCTGTCTGTTCAGAAAAATGATGACGATCGAACAGTTCCGCTCGGCTCAGCTTCGGGCGTTTTATACACAGCGTTTTGTCGAGCGACTCTTAAACTATCATGCCGAAATTTTCAGGGCTTTGATCGGAGCGGATATAATTTGTCATGAGGATCCGAATGCGTTGGCGTTGATGTATGTTTCACCGGTGCTAACGCTCATAGGTATCTGCGACCGTGAGCCGGAAAGGGAAGCTGAGTGTCTTGAAAAACTGAAAGCGCATGTTCATTTGTTCTATTCGACCGTCAATTGCCGTGCGAAAGAGGCAAATAAGCTTTGAGTATATGACTTGCCTTCGACGCGTTCGGCATAAGAGATTAGGTCAAAGTCGCTTTTTGACGCAGGAGCGGATAGAGTTAAAATCAACTTTTTTGTAAGTGAAATCTCAAACTTCGTGTGCAAATTTTTCAGAGCCTACCCGAAAATCCGCGTTTGTTTTTGCGCCGCTTTGACGCGGCAGGAGGATTATTATGAAAAAAACGTTGGTTCAAAAGCTCGGTCTGCTCGGTATACTGAGCTTTCTGTCATACGCGGCGGCGGTAATCTTTGCACCGCTTGCTTATCCCGGATATAATTCGGCGGCGCAGGCGGTCAGTGACCTTAGCGCGGCAAATGCACCGTCGCTTGCACTCTGGAATCAACTTAGCGCAGTTTACAACACCTGTGAGGTCGTTTGCGCAACGGTTGTCTGCATCGGCATACAGCAAAAGAGAACAAGACTGCTTCGTGTCGGAATTTATCTGTTTGCTGTGATGGAGTGGATCTCGGCGATCGGATACCGAATGTTTCCGCTCTCGGTGAGCGGTTACGCCGGGACATTTCAGGATGTGATGCATATGGTGATCACCGCCTTAGTCGTATTGCTTTCGATCGTGTCGCTCGTAATTATCATAATTGCAGGTTCAAAGGACAAGAACTGTCGCATTTACGGAATTTGCGCGTCGGTGTCGCTTGCCATGATGCTTATAGGCGCACTCGGAATAAAGCTTGTTCCCGCTTCATACTTCGGCATTGCCGAACGTTTCAGCGTATTTGCGGCGACCGGCTTTAATGCGGCACTCGGGATTCTGCTGTTCTGTATGAGACCGGAAGAATAAGCCGATGTTTCATACGCTGTATACAAAATCTATATGAAAGCTTGATAACGGAGGAGGCGCAAAAGTGTGGTTACTGCTAAGCGGATCTCACGTTTCATGCCCGTAATTTTATCGGCTGTGTCGAAGAAATCTATATTTACTTTTGTGCCGCCTGCGGCGGCATGGAGCCTATTATGCAAACGATTTTGATTATTGATGATGACGAAGCGATCGGCAATCTTGAAAAAGAGGTGCTCGAGCGCGCAGGCTATTCTGTAATGCGCGCCTATTCCGGAACAGAGGCGTTGCTTTTGCTTAAGGAAGATCGCCCGGATCTGATCCTGCTTGATCTTATGCTTCCCGGGCTGTCGGGAGAGGAGGTTTTGCGGCAGATAAAAAATATTCCCGTGATCGTAGTCAGCGCCAAAGCCGCTGTTCGTGACAAGGTCGAACTTTTACAGGGCGGAGCCGCTGACTATCTGACCAAGCCGTTTGACACCAAGGAGTTGATCGCCAGAGTCGCGGTGAGACTGCGTGAACGGACTCGGTTATCGTCTTATGAAGTGTACACTTGCGGCGGATTGAGGCTTGATACCGTGGCGCACTCGGTAACCGTTTTCGGGACTCCGATCTCGCTGACTCGGACCGAATATGCCATTTTAAAATTACTTTTGCAAAATCGCGGACGGGTGATCGCAAAATCGGTATTGCTCGACCGTATCGGCGAGGATACTCCCGATTGCACCGAAAATTCGCTTAAGACTCACATCAGTAATTTGCGAGGTAAGCTGCGCGGGGCGTCGGGACGCGAGTATATCGAAGCGGTCTGGGGAATCGGTTTTCGGTTGGCGGCGGAATCTTGACGATATCTTGACTTTTTTCTTAACCGTTTTCTTAACCTTTTTGCTGTACAATGCCGATATCAGGCAAAAGGGGGTACTTATTTATGCAAACTGTGCAAAATGTGCTTGAAACAAATTCGCTTACAAAGCGATACCGCGGTTTTTCCGCGTTAAACGGTCTTACCATGCATATACCCAAAGGCTCGATCTACGGTTTTGTCGGGCGCAACGGCGCGGGAAAAACCACATTGATCAGATTGATCTGCGGTCTTCAGGAGCCGACCGACGGCGATTATATGCTTTACGGGGTGAAGCACGGCGAACGCGGGATCGACCGTTGCCGCCGTCGAATGGGCGCGGTAGTGGAGTCGCCGTCGGTTTATATGGACATGACGGCGGCAGAGAATATTCGCCAACAGTATCGTGTACTCGGAGTTCCGTCCGACGATGGGATCGATGAGCTGCTTGAGCTTGTGGGACTTGGCGATACGGCTTCAAAAAAGGTCAAGAACTTTTCACTCGGTATGCGTCAAAGACTCGGCATTGCAACAGCGCTTTCTGGAGATCCGGATTTCTTGGTGCTTGACGAACCGATCAACGGACTTGATCCGCAGGGTATTATCGAAATGCGCGAGTTGATTTTAAGGCTGAACCGTGAGCGGGGAATAACCGTTTTGATCTCAAGTCATATTCTCGATGAGCTTTCGCGACTTGCGACTCACTATGGATTCATCGACGGCGGTCGTATGATAAAGGAAATGAGCGCAAAGGAGCTTGAAAAGCGCTGCCGCAAATGTATGCGTATAGAGGTGAGCGATACGCGTATCCTTGCGCGTGTGCTTGATTCCATGAACGCCGAATACTGTATTCTTGATGAGCACAACGCCGACATTTACGCCGACATCGGTGTTACGGCGTTGGTGTTTGCACTCGATAAGGAAAACTGTAATTTAGTGAATCTTAAGGAACATGACGAGAGCCTTGAGAGCTTTTATATGAATCTGGTGGGAGGTGAGCGTCGTGCGTAAACTGCTTTCGGCAAACTTTTCACGCCTTTTCAAAGATAGGATATTTTGGCTCTCGACTGTTTTGATGTTTGCACTCGGTACGGGATTCCCGTTTCTTCATTATTATAATAATCTGAATTACGGCGAGAGTCTGACTCCCGATTCCACCTCATTTGCTTTTGTCTTTTTTGTGCCGATATTGCTTTCCTGTGCGGCGCCGCTTTTTATCGGAAGCGAATACAGTGACGGTACTATGCGAAACAAACTGATAGTCGGTCACAAGCGGTATAATATTTATCTGTCCGAGCAGTTTGTATGCACGGCGGCGGGATTTATGCTTTGCCTTGCATATATTGTGCCGCACACGGCGCTTTCGCTGATCCTGCTCGGCAAGTTTGAATCTGCGCCCGACAAGCTGGCTGCATATGTTGGGGTGAGCTGTGCACTTATCATAGCGCTTAATGCGGTATTTACGGCATTTTCAATGCTTTGCCGATACAAGGCGTACTCGACCGCCGTTTGTATCTTACTCGTATTTGCGCTGTTGTTTGTCGGTATAGGAATTACCTCTGCGCTGAATGAGCCGGAGTATTATGTCGGGTATACCT
>DHJP01000097.1:0-501 GCA_002404395.1 Clostridiales bacterium UBA4717 | reverse complement strand
AGAAAACGGCATTACCACCTCTGAGGAGGCGGAGCCAAACCCGAATTATCTGAGCGGCACAAAACGCGAGATATACGAATTTCTGAACGACTTTACTTCGGGCGGTCAGATGTTGAAGCTTGCGGGCATGAATTCGGAAAAGCCGGCAGTGCTTGCGCTTTATGACGGACTTATCACGCTTGCCGCCACCGTGCTCGGAGTCATACTGTTTCGACGCAAGGATCTGAAATAGGGTTCCTGTCAGCGGAACGCTTTATCTAACTTGAACGGAATCCCGGATTTCACTTTGGGAATTTTCGATCATTAAGTTAATAATTTCGATCGGTTCATCGGGGCTTCGCGTTTCGGCGCAAAGTCCCGATGCGGTTTATGGTTAGGCTTGTTTATGTGGGGATCGGCTTCGCCGACATGAGGAAATCAAGATGGAAACTTTCAGCGCATTTGTTATCGGTGTGCTTGCGCTTTGCGCGGGATGGCTGCTTGTGCGGCTTGCATTATTGC
>DHJP01000123.1:2468-5207 GCA_002404395.1 Clostridiales bacterium UBA4717 | reverse complement strand
GAAGGCAAGCGGCGGAAAATATTTGCCGTTAATATTAATTTTAAGCACGCCGTTATGTCTTTCTGTTTTTACGACCATAATTATCACCGTACCGCCGCAGGCGGCTAAAAAATGTAACGTGATTTTTTGTTTTGCTCCCTTAAATATGTTTGATCGGATATTCGTTTTACTTGCTGAAGACAAAGCGCGGTCCTTCTTCGCCGAGGTGTCCGTTTGGCGTAAATCCGCATTTTTCAAGCACGCGCTGAGATGCAAGGTTACAGGGATCGGTTTCGGCTTCCACACAAGAGATCTCAGGTTGAGACAGCGCATATTCGACTGCCGCAGTTACCGCCTCGGTGGCGTAACCGAGACCTTGATGCGCGTCGATAACGCCGTAACCGATCTCAACACTTTCGTTCGAGACACCTTTGAAACAAAGGTCGCCTACGCGGATACCGTTTGAAGTCTCAATAAACCATGGACAATACCACTGCCATTCATTCGGATGAGCAAGCGCCTCGGTCAGCATCTCGGTATATGCCTGCTTTAGTTCGGCATCGCTTTCACAAATTATCAGTTGTTCGGTCTGCTCACGGTCTGCAGGGTATATTTTCAAGCGTTCTGTTGTAATCATACTGCAATTCCTTTTTGAATTCGATCAGTCAGAGGAGGTATCAGCCTCGCCGGGCGCATTGTAAGCATCGCCGCAGGCGTCGATATACAGCTTGCCGTTTCGTTCGATAAGTTCAAGATATTGCGCACGGCTTGCGTCGCTTCCGACATCGCTGCGGAATGTACCGTCGTTTTTCATAATTTTATAAGCAACGCGCAGCACGTGCTTTTCGATCTGACCGTAATCGGGGTCGCTGACTTTTGAAGCGAAAAGGTATTCCACATGAATATCATACACTCTCTGCGGAGCGATATCGGTACATTCACGGTTAAAAACAAAGTAACGCGCAGTATGAAGCGCATTGAATGTTTCGGTTTCACCACGCTTTAAAAGGTCAAAATATTCGCCGAAGAATTCGGCAAAACGACCGGAAGCGGCATAACTTTCATCGGTGATACAACGCGTCAAGCCGTTTTCGGTATAATAAAGGTAGCTGATCTCTTCGGCATATTCGGGGTCAAGCGAGATATCTGCATTATACTCTGGCTCATAGAAGATATAAGAAGGGATCTCGCGTCCCGTCTTATATACAAACGAAGCAGAGAACGGCTCGGCTTCCTTTTGCGTCAGAAGCATATACAAACCGCCGCAGAGTGCGGCGGCAACGGATATTATGATAACGGAAAGCGCAAGTTTTTTGTTCTTTTTCATAAGTTTTCATCAATGTATTCGACAAGTCCGGCAATTGCACCGTCGTTGTTGCGGCAAACGTGTACCGCGGCGGCGGCTTTTACCGAGTCGATGGCATTTTCGGGGCAGGCGGCTACGTCTGCGGCGGCAAGCATTTTCAGATCGTTTTCATAATCTCCGATGCAGTAAAGCTTTACGGGACTTTGAGCTTTTGATTCAAGCGAGCGTTTGATTTCAAGCGCCGCATTGCCCTTTGTGGAGCGCGGATTGTATATTTCAAGTGAGTTGTACCAGGCGCGCGCCATCTGATATGAGTCGCCGTATTGCGCTTCAATGATTTTCGCTATCAGCGAAAGCACCTCGGGATCGGCGGTGAATATCGCTTTGTACCAGCTGTCCTGAGGGATCTCGTCAATAGTCATGACCGATGTAAATTGCGACGGATATCCGATCTTAAAGGCAGGATCATCCTTGCCGGGAGTAATCATGTAATATCTGTCGCCGGCAGTGACCTTGACTCCGACTTCGGGAAAAGAGGTAAGTACGATCTTGATGATCGCCGAAGCGGGACCCGGTGCAATGCAGATCTCATTATGCTTTTTGCCGATCTCATGATCGTATGTATAAGCACCGTTGCAACAGATTATCGGCACATTCGGCAGCTTGAACATTTCGGGGGCAATTACGGTATGCGAACGTCCCGTTGCAAAGGTGAAATATCCGCCGTTTTCTTTGAAATAGCTGATCGCATCAAGGTTTCTTTCAGGTATCATGCAGTTATCGTCAAATAACGTGCCGTCAAGATCGGTGACGATCATTTTGTTGTCAAATTTCATAAAAAATTCTGATTCCGGCGCAGCCGGTACATAAATATGCGCGCAGAAAAGTCACGCAAGCAAACATTTATAATTATATCATACTTTGCGAATTTTTTCAAGTATTTGTAAAAAATAGGCCGGAAGTCCGCTGTCAAAAAACAGTTTTTCACCGGTTATGGGGTGAATGAACCCGATCTTGCGTGCGTGCAGGCATTGACCCGAAAGAAGTTCGGCGTTTGTTTTTTCGAACCGATCAAATGTCCCGCGATACAGCGGATCTCCGAGTACCGGATGACCGAGCGATGCCATATGCACACGTATCTGATGCGTTCTGCCGGTTTCAAGCGTCAGTTCAACATAAGTATATGCGCAAGACGCGCCGAAACGCTCAAGCACCTTATAGTGGGTTACGGCGCGTCTTGCACCCGGTGATTCCGGTTTGACAACCGCCATTTTTTTGCGGTCGCGCGGATTTCTGCCGATATACTTATCTATTGTACCGCAGTCGTCCTTCAGATTGCCGACCACGATCGCATTGTATACGCGATCGAATGAATGAGTTTTTATCTGCTCGGCAAGTCCGAGATGCGCCTCGTTGCATTTTGCCACAATCAGAAGTCCGCTCGTGTCCTTGTC
>DHJP01000123.1:0-2453 GCA_002404395.1 Clostridiales bacterium UBA4717 | reverse complement strand
GAACTATTCCGGGACGAATAACGCCGTTGATTGAAGAAAGCGACGTTTTACAATGGAAAAGCAGGGCATTAACGAGCGTGCCGTTCGGATTCCCGGGCGCCGGATGAACGACCATGCCCTTGGGTTTATTGACCACTAACAGGTATTTGTCCTCGTATACAACGTCGAGCGGAATATCCTCCGGGAGCGCTTCGCAGGGAACAGGCAAGGGAAGTGTTACCACCGTCATATCGCCTTCACGCATCTTATAACTTTTGGTAACCGACTTTCCGTTGACGCCGATATTACCATCGGCAATCAGCTTTTGCAACGCGGAACGCGTCATCCCGGTCGCGTCGCTGAGATAAGCGTCGATACGAAGTCCGACCTCTTTGCGTTCCGCCGTAAACTCAAGTTTGTTTTCCGACTTATCGATCACAACAGAGTCCGACGGTGCTTCGGACTCTGTTGTCAATTCCGCTTCGTCAAACGTGTCGTCAACAATTTCGTCGGTTATAAAATTTTCATCAAAGCTTGGCTTCAGCTTTTCCATAGTGAGGTTCCCCATATCATAAAATAAAGGGGTGAGCTTAAAAGAGTCACCCCTGTGAATATTTTAATTACTTGTCAGAAATTGTGTCGGCTTTGCCTTTTTTATCAAAAATCAGTCTTAAAAGCAATAGTACGGAACCGACGGTTACAAAAATGTCGGCAACGTTGAATATCGGAAAATCAATAAAAGTTACGTGCAGAAAATCCACCACATACCCTGCGAATATGCGGTCGATCATATTTCCGATTCCGCCTCCGAGAATCAGTGCAAGCGGAATTATTATACCGGCGTCATTGTGCTTGTCAAATAAGATCAAGCCGGCAATAACGGCGATCGCCGCAAGCGAAACGATCATGAAAATATATCGCTTGTCGGCGAATATACCGAAAGCCGCTCCGCGGTTTTCGCAGTATTCAAACCTCAGAATACCGTCGATAACGGTAATGCTTTTTGACTTAAGCCCGCCCGATGCGAGTTTTTTGGTAAAATAGTCGAATATGACGCAAAGGACTGCAAGCAAAAGCGCGCTTATCTTCAGCTTAGTTATTTTCATCCGGCACTTTATCCATTACAATAGTTGCGGCATCGTCGTTTTTGCTTGTGTCATTGTCGCTTACGCGTTCAAACACCACCGTGTCCCCACTGTCAAAAAGTTCATCGGGATCAAGCGTGACCGCATCGTTTTCAGCGGTTTTTTCAAGCTCGGCGGCAGGCGTTTTTTCGCGGGCAAGCTGTTTTTTGCGGCGAATAACTTCTTCGGTCTTGGCAATTGCTTCGCTCATGTATTCTTCGCTTGTTTTAAGCTTGACTTTGTCAGTAATGTCGGTCAGCTTCTCAAGTTCTTCAATATGCTGACGGTATTTTTCAAACAATTCGCGCTTGAGCGTTCTGACCTGTTCGTTTAATTCAAGTATGGTCTGTCTGTGAAGATTTATTTGCTCGCCGAAGTCGGAAAGAATAGTGTTACAGCCCTCTTTTGCTGAGTCTATAATAGCTTCGGCGCGTGTGTTGGCGGTATCAATTATTTTTCCCGATACCTTCTTTGCGTTGACAAGCGCGCCGCGCACTGCTTCTTTTTCGCCCTCAAGCTCGCCTTTCTGCTCGATCGCCGCGCGGAGCTGCTGCTCAAGCTCAAAATTGCGTCTGAACAGCTCGGTGTATTTTTCAATAACAAAATCCATGTATTCATCGACTTCGGGTATGGAATATCCGCGCATGGCCTTTGTAAAGGTTTTCTTTTTGATTTCGCTTGGCTTCAACATGAGGTATATGTCCTTTCGAAAAATTATATGTACTTGAAATAAGTAATGCGGAACTTGCCCTTTTGTGTTACGGCGGGCGTACCTTGCGGCGAAATACGGTATTTGCCGAAGCCGCGCGCGCTGATAACATCACCCGGCAATACTGCATCATCGGGTTTCAGCAATACAGAGTAATTGTGCTCGCATTTTCCGCTTGATATCATGGATTTTGAGACTTCACGCGAAACGCCGGTAAGTGCGCTCAGCACGCAGTCAAGTCTCATTGAGGAGACAACGCAATTAAGCTCTATTGTATTTGAAGGCAGGTCTACCGCATCGTCCAACGTCAGTTTTTCCACCTTGACGGGAACTCTGCCGACCGCGGTAAGATTATCCGATATAAAAGTACGAAGGCGCGACAGTGCAAACACATAGGCGCAACCGTCATCGACTGCAATGTCTCCGATATTGCAACGGTCGATACCAAGCGCAAGCAAGGCTCCGAGATAGTCGCGATGAGTAAGCGGTCTGTCAAATTTCGATCCGCCGGAAATTCGGTACAAATCGAGCCGATCACCGGCAAAATCTTTACAGGCAGTCAGAACCTTTTCCGAGTCGGAAGGATTTTTGCCGTGAACAAGCCCCGCAATATCATGGGCATAATCGGGAAAGCAAACGAG
>DHJP01000057.1 GCA_002404395.1 Clostridiales bacterium UBA4717 | reverse complement strand
CGACTATGCAAATGCGATAATCGATGAAAGGACTTCTGAAACAGACAAGCCCGCGCTTCCGAAACGAGCCGGTTACACTGTCGGGGAGTGGAAACTGACGACTCTCGGAGATGATTATGTAAAGGTATTCATGCCCGAATATACAAAGAGCGAATTTACCGGTTCAAGCCTTACGGTAAACGATAAGCCTGTTAACGCTGTGTATAACTCAATGGTCAAGCTTACTGCGGAGGGTGAAAACTTCAAGTGCTTTATGATAAGCATTGACGATGGTGAAGCCGAGGTGCTTTCGTATAACAATGTATATGAATATTACAACATAATCAAGGGCGATGTCGTAATAACCGAGTCTGAAGAATATCCGAGCGGCGTGAGCGCGCCGGTAAGCTTTGTAAAGAACATTCAGGCTACATCAAGCGATGATAAGCTCAACTTTGTCGCGGTGCATGAAGTCGCAGAGGGTCAGACACTGCTTGAGCGCGGAGTGCTGATGTCGAAAAACGAGCTTGCGAAAAATGAATTTACAATAGACAACGACAGCGTGATCAAAGGCAAGATCGGAAATTCGACCGATGAGGCAACCGGAATATACATGGTCTCCAAGGGTAGTCTTAAGAGCGAGTCGACATGGCACGGCAGAGCATACATGATAGTTGAAGACAATACCACCAAGACTGTCACGGTCATTTATGCCGACGACATTATTTCGGGAACATACACTCCCGAAGCTTAAATTCGCAATACTCTCCTCCATAGAGAAAACGGCTGCGAGTTTTTCGCAGCCGTTTTCGATAATCACTTTTGTCATACAGGAGCCGATGCTCTCCGTCGATACCGAACTATGCACGATAAGTCTAAAGTAATGAAAAAAGCACTTCCGAAGAAGTGCTTTTTTCGTGGCGCGCCCTAAAGGATTCGAACCTTCGACCTACCGGTTCGTAGCCGGGCACTCTATCCGCTGAGCTAAGGGCGCGTGCATGAAACACCGAACTCGATAATTTTCAAATGCTTGACTATTATATCACTTACTGCTTGAATTGTCAAGGGCTTTTAAAATAAAAATTTGATGCTTAGGCAAAAAAACTTATTTATGTCACAATTCACAAACCGCCATTCCCGGTCATCGGCAAATTTCAAGCGTTTCCGCGGGGTCTTTTCGAAGCGCTTTTCTCAATTTCGGCGATTGTACCAAAAAGCGTCAAAAACACAATATTTTGTGTTTTCACCCTTGACACAACACAATATATAGTGTACAATAGTCACATCGGCAGTTTTTTGCCGCAAATAATTTCAGGCTTTGAAAGGCACTTGACAATGCTTATACGCGGACTTATGAAACTCACCCTATTGGATTATCCGGGGAAAGTTGCGTGTACGGTTTTCACCGGAGGCTGCAACTTCAGATGCCCGTTTTGTCATAACCGCTCGCTCGTATTGCCTTCCGAATCCGAGAAAGATACGATCGCAGAATCAGATTTCTTTGACTTTCTGAAAAAAAGGCAGGGTGTGCTTGAAGGAGTTTGCATAACCGGAGGAGAGCCTACGCTGTCCCCCGAGCTTCCGGAGTTTATAGCAAAGCTCAAAGCGCTCGGCTTTGCGGTAAAGCTCGACACCAACGGCTCCCGCCCCGAAATACTTGAATTGCTTGCAAAGGAAAAGCTCATCGACTATGCGGCGCTCGACATAAAAAACTGCCGCGAAAAATATGCCGAAACTGCCGGTTGCGGCAGAGCTGAGCTTGAAAAAGTCTGCGAAAGCGTCGAATTTTTAATGCACGGCGGCTCGGGCCTTGATTTTGAGTTCAGAACCACCGTAGTAAAAGAGCTCCATACCGAAGCCGACTTCAGACTTATCGGAGAGTGGATCGGCGGAAACGAGAAATATTTTCTTCAAAAATTCAAGGATTCCGGCGATATACTTGCAACCGGCATGAGCGCCCCCTCCGACGAAGCTATGAGCCGCTGCCTCGAAATTGCAAAAACATATTTGCCGAATGCCCGACTGCGCGGTACAGACCTCTGACAGATCACAGATCCTAAACAGTTAATTATTAAGCCGCGAGCGGCAGAATGGAGATAAAAATGTATCAGGTTCAAAAAAGAGACGGAAAGGTCGTTGACTTTGACCTTTCAAAGATCACGGAAGCAATAACGCACGCATTTGAAGCCCAAGAGGTGGAGTTTCATCCGAGCGTTATTGATTTTCTCGCACTCAAGGTCACGGCGGAATTTGCGCCGAAAGTAAAAGAGGGGCTTATTGCGGTCGAAGATATTCAGGACTGTGTCGAATCGGTGCTCGTTCAGGGCGGTTATGCCGATGTCGCAAAGGCATATATTCTTTACAGAAAACAGCGTGAAAAACTCCGCAACATGAAATCCACCATTCTTGACTACAAAGAGCTTGTGGATAATTATGTTAAGATCAACGATTGGCGCGTAAAGGAAAACTCGACCGTCACCTACTCGGTCGGCGGACTTATTCTTTCAAACTCGGGCGCGATCACCGCAAACTATTGGCTCTCCGAAGTATATGACGACGAGATCGCAAACGCTCACAGAAACGCGGATATTCACCTGCATGACCTTTCAATGTTAACCGGATATTGCGCAGGCTGGTCGCTCAAACAGCTTATAAAAGAAGGACTCGGAGGCGTAACGGGCAAGATCACTTCTTCCCCTGCAAAGCATCTTGCGACCCTCTGCAATCAGATGGTCAACTTCCTCGGTATTATGCAGAACGAGTGGGCAGGCGCACAGGCTTTCTCCTCGTTTGACACTTATCTTGCACCGTTTGTAAAGGCGGACAATCTTGACTACGACACCGTCAAAAAATGCATTGAGTCCTTTATTTACGGCGTAAACACTCCTTCAAGATGGGGTACGCAGGCTCCGTTCTCGAATATCACGCTTGATTGGACGGTACCGAATGACCTTGCAGAACTTAACGCTATTGTCGGCGGTAAGGAAATGGACTTCAAATATAAAGACTGCAAGGCAGAAATGGATATGGTCAACCGTGCCTTCATTGAGACCATGATAGAAGGCGACGCAAACGGACGCGGCTTCCAATACCCGATCCCGACCTATTCGATCACACGCGACTTTGATTGGTCCGAAACCGAAAACAATAAGCTTTTATTTGAAATGACTTCAAAATACGGCACGCCGTATTTCTCAAACTACATAAACAGCGACATGGAGCCGAGCGACATACGCAGTATGTGCTGCCGTCTGCGTCTCGACTTACGTGAGCTTCGCAAGAAATCCGGCGGATTTTTCGGGAGCGGTGAAAGCACCGGTTCGATCGGTGTCGTTACGATCAATATGCCGCGTATCGCATATCTTGCCGAAGATGAAGCCGACTTTTACAGACGTCTCGACCACATGATGGATATATCCGCAAGATCGCTCAAGATCAAAAGAAGCGTGATCTCAAAGCTGCTTGAAGAAGGACTTTATCCGTATACCAAGCGTTATCTCGGTTCCTTCAACAACCACTTCTCAACGATCGGCCTTGTCGGTATGAATGAAGCCGGACTCAATGCAAAGTGGCTCCGCAAAGATATGACTCACCCCGAAACGCAGGAATTCACCAAGCAGGTGCTCAATCATATGCGCGAAAGACTTTCCGACTATCAGGAGGAATACGGAGACCTCTACAACCTCGAAGCTACGCCGGCAGAATCGACCTCTTATCGTTTGGCTAAGCACGACAAGAAGCGTTTCCCCGATATAATCACCGCTTCCGAAAACGGAAAAACCCCTTACTACACCAACTCCTCGCATCTGCCTGTCGGCTACACCGACGATATATTCTCAGCGCTTGACATTCAGGATGAAATACAGACGCTCTACACCTCCGGTACGGTATTCCACGCTTTCCTCGGCGAAAAGCTTCCCGATTGGAAGAGCGCGGCTGCCCTCGTGCGTAAGATCGCCGAAAACTACACGCTTCCCTACTATACCATCTCGCCTACCTATTCGGTATGCCGCGAACACGGATACATTGCCGGCGAAGCGTATGAATGCCCGAAATGCGGCGCACGCACCGAAGTATACAGCCGTATCACCGGTTACTACCGCCCGGTACAAAATTGGAACGACGGTAAGAGTCAGGAATTCAAGGACAGACGTGTGTACAACGCCTCAAGCTCCATGTTACGTCATGAAAACGATCGCGGACACGCAAAGGCTCAAACCGTCGAAAACTGCAGCGTTGAAGCCGCTGAGGCTCCGATCATACTTTTCGCCACCAAGACCTGTCCTAACTGCCGTATGGCAAAACAATTCCTTGACAGAGCGGGCATAGTTTACGAGACCGTATTTGCCGACGAAGATATAAAAACCGCCGAAAAATTCGGAATAAAGCAAGCACCTACCCTGCTTATTACCGAAAACGGAAAGAGCGAAAAAATAGTAAATCTGTCGAATATCAGAAAATTCATCGAAGAAAACGCGAACAACTGATCTTGATTCGGCAGATTATTCAAACGGTAGTTTGTTTGAATCGAAACGCAGCTTGAAGCCCTTAACAGGCGTCTCCGGGTACGCCCGGAGACGCTTTTTCAAAATCATTTTCATGCCTCGTCACGCGATCTAAAAAGCAAACGTGAATTTTTTAATTCGGCTCCGCAAAATTTACGCGCGGAACCGAAGATTTTACTCAGCGGAGATCTCACTCCGCGCTGCCGTCATTTTTCAGAAAGTGAGAAAAGTCCATGTATGATATTATAATAGTCGGTGCCGGTCCTGCCGGCCTTACCGCCGCGATATATGCATTGCGCTTCGGCAAAAGCGTGCTCGTGATCGAAAAAGAGACCTTCGGCGGGCAGATAACCTACTCGCCGAAAGTGGAAAACTATCCCGGATACAAAGAAATGAGCGGAAACGAATTTGCCGACAAGCTCATTAATCAGGTAACCGCTCTCGGCGGAGAGCTTGAGCTTGATACCATCTGCAAGATCAGCACGGATGCTCAAAATACTAACGATAAAATATTCCGAGTTCAAGGCGAGTCGGGCAGTATATATGAAGCCGCAGCGGTCATTATTGCCGCCGGCTCAAAGCATCGTGAACTTGGACTTGAAAACGAGGCCCGCCTTGTCGGCAACGGAATTTCATACTGCGCGGTTTGCGACGGTGCGTTTTTTGCCGGAAAGGACATAGCAGTGATCGGCGGCGGCAACACGGCGCTCCAGGAAGCGGTATTACTTGCGGAGATATGCGGAAAGGTCTATATCATTCAGAATCTGGCTTATCTTACCGGCGAAAAAACGCTCGTCAACGCACTTTGCAAAAAGCCTAATGTGGAACTGATCTGTAATACCGTAGTCACGAAGCTTATCGGAGAGGATCATCTTAAAGCGATAATGATACGTTCATCGGATTCACCCGATGAAGCCCGCCTTGATCTTGACGGAATTTTTGTCGCGATCGGTCAAAAGCCGGAAAACGAAGCCTTTTCGGATCTCTGTGAGCTTAACGAGAACGGGTATATCATCGCTGACGAATCCTGTAAGCTGACAACGCCCGGAATTTTTGTCGCTGGTGACTGCCGCACCAAGCAGGTACGCCAGATCGCAACCGCAGTCGGCGACGGAGCGACTGCCGCAGTAAACGCCTGCCGATACATCGACTCGCTTAAATGACAATAAAAAATACTGCCTCAAACCGCATTTTGGTCATGGCGATTTGAGGCAGCAGATATTTCAGAATATTTTCAGTCGTCGATACAGCCGAATGAACGCAGTTCGTCTAAAAAGCGTGCCACATCCTCTGCGGCTTTTTGAGGTGTCACTTCATATTCGTCTGTGAGCGCGCATATAAGTTCTTCCACGGTCGCACCGCGCTCTACCCTTTCCCAAAGCAGGTTTCCGGTCTCATTCAGCTTAAGCATACCGTCAAAACCATTGTCGGGACCGCCGATTGCCGCTACAATATAGCTGTCTGCAACCTTATGACGAATAAATCCGTTTTTTATCTTCATCTTTTTATATCCCTTCCGCGCCGACTGTTACGAGGGTCCGGCTCAATACATAAAATATTGTATCACATCTTAACTTTCAAGTCAAGCCAAAGGAGACGCCGATTTGAATTTTTTGTTTTATGACAATCTTATCTATGAAAACGATAGTATCGTAGTATGCGTAAAGCCCCCGAAACTCAAGTCCGAGCTTGATCCGAGCGGCGGAAACGATATCATATCGGCACTGACGGAGCATTACCGCAGTATCGGCGAAAAACCGACGATATATCCGGTGCATCGTCTTGATCTCGGAGTCGGCGGCATAATGGTATTTGCCAAAAGCAAGTCAGCGGCGGCAGCACTCTGCGCACAGATAGCATCGCGCACGGTCGTCAAAGAATATCTCGCCGTCGTCTGCGGCAAGCCCGAAGATCCCTCCGGTTCGTATCGCGATCTGCTTTTTCGCGACGCGAAGAAGAATAAAAGCTTTGTGGTAGACAGAGCGCGGCGAGGCGTTAAGGAAGCACTGCTCGACTATAAGGTTTTGGCTTCTGAGGAAATCCGTGAGAAAATATACTCTTTAGTGCACGTGAGACTGCATACAGGCAGGACTCATCAGATCCGCGTGCAGTTCTCCTCCCGCAAAATGCCGCTTCTCGGAGACCGAAAATACGGAGGCGAGCCGGCAGATGAGATCGCGCTTTGGTCGTTCAGACTGCGTTTCGCGGATCCGACAAATCAGGCTCTGCTCACCTGCACCGCGCTTCCGGAAGAGGGACCGATCTGCGCACACTTCGGCAACCTGCGCGAATTGACAGCAAATGTATGAAACCGCATACCCGCAATACCGAAATCGTTTCCGCGCCTATCGTCAAAAAAGCTGTTGCAAGCCTGAATTTACCTGCAACAGCTTTTTATTTTTATTATCCGCTCAAGATCAAAAACCGTTTTCTGCCCGCGTATCTAATACATTAACGCGTATGCCTGTGTTTTTTGCACGATATCTCCGCAGTTAAAACCGTCCGATGTTGCCTTAAACTTCAGAGACGATATATCCGTAACCGTCAAGCGCGAGCGCTTCGCCGAGCTGATACCGTTCCCCGTATTTGACCGATCTAATTCCGTACGGAAGCGAAAATTCACTCTTCTCCGCTCTGACATTCACGCAGATCATAAGCGTCTGAGTCTCTGAGCTGCGCAAAAACGAAACCGCACCGTCTGTCGTATCGAAAAATTCCGCTTTTCCGTCAGAGAGGGCAGGCTCGCTCTTGCGCAGCTTTATCAGCGTGCGTAATAGTTCGCGTCTGAGCGCGCCGTCTTTGAATTTTGAGCGATCGATCGTGCAGTCAAGCCCGGCATCATGGAAACGGTTATAGAATATGCTGTGACGGTTGCC
>DHJP01000058.1:12079-15249 GCA_002404395.1 Clostridiales bacterium UBA4717 | reverse complement strand
TCTCGAAGCGTGCGAAGAAGCTCCCGATTATACCTTCGGTTTAAAAGTAATTGATGAATAGTCGTTACTCGTAATGTTGAAAAAATTAAGCAAACAGTATTTTTGACGAAACATATTGCTTGATGCAAAGCGCGAAAGTATGCTTGGAAAGTGCAACTCACCGAATGAGCTTGCGGAAACTGCCGATGCCCTCGACATAATGCTTTTCGAGCGCCGGTATTATGTCGGCGATTCGTTGCTTTAGCAGAAGTGATTGTTGCTTGACGTGTTATACAATGCTACAAGCGATTTGCGTAGTGCGAAAATAGAAAATATTTTAAATGGGATGGGATGGCTAAAACGAATAAGGTATTGAAAAAAATTATATTATTGGCTGTGCTGCTTATATTTGTCGGTGTATTTTGGTTAATGATATCAAACAAACCCCAAGGAAGCGAGAATACAGAAAACAAAGATACCGAAATTAAGGTTTCGGACAGTACAGATGAGAAAATTCCGTTGGAATTCGGCGGTACGGCTAAGCCGGTTTTCAGGGGGAAACTATTGAAATTGATACTGACAAAAGCAGTTTTTCAAATTTCAAAATAGAAAACGATAAGGTCTATATATACTGTAATCTTTTGATCTTTAATCCCGATGAAAGCGAGACCGAAGCTGAGACTGCGTTGATAGGTTTGTTTGACAAAGAGGCGGAAGAAGGCTTGTTAAAGAAAGCTGAGTTAGACGGATATTCGATCGATCTTAAAAATAAGGTTTTTAAGTTAAAAGGCGGGGATAATCGGATAGACGTCGTATTTGTCGGAGATTATGCAGGAAACAGTCAAAAGTATGACGAATCGTTGCCGAAAATCACGCTGGTTCCGATGAACCGCGGTGAGATTCAGCAAACATTATCCTTTGCAACATATGTTCCGAAATTCGAAGAAGCAGTGGTCTATACAATAAACGGGGACGGAGTGCTTGGTACTGCAAGTGATAAAATTAAGTATGTTGACGACTTTTACGAATACTTTTCGTATCTTTCAGAGTCGGCTGAGGTAAAGTTTGAATTGCCCACAGACATGGTTCGAGAACTGCGTGCTGCTCAAACTGACATATTTGGGGCGGTAAACTTAATTCAACCTGTTATTGAAGAACCTAAATATGTGTATCTTACCGACGCTTGGGGCAAATGGAAAGGGCCATATACTTTTTGCGACGGACCGGTCAAGTATATATATGATCGGCTCATGTACTTGAATTCAACAGGATTTGATGATACATTAAACGGCCTCAAATGCGAGGACGGGATATTGAGCATTGCCGTCCATGGCATCGCCGACGGATCAACGGCAATATTCCGTATCTCGGAGGACGGCGGGCTTAAGTATGTTAATAAAAAGCTTGGTAACGAAGCGGAAATAAAATACGGGAAAGCCCTCGAAATATCCGACAGCGAGACTGCAAAAGAATATTCGGTTGACCGAGATAAGCTCGATGAAATAGCAGAAGGGCTTATCAGTACCGACGTCGATTCGGTGCCGCGCAGTTATGATATAATGCAAATATACATATCCGATGGAGGCGGAAACGTATACGGCCCGTACCCTTACGGATTCGGCGGTACATTTGAATTGATCGAAATGCTCAATGAGGCGACATTGATTGAAATGAGGCGAGGGATAGCTGTGATCATGCCTGATTCATCCATTATAGGATCGACACCAAAGGTCATGTGGAATGTCGGGAGGAAGATGAAACCGATAATAAATTCAAAGTAGTGCGGGAGTTTGACATAGAACCTGAACAGTATCGACGACTTATCGGTGTAACAGCCGAGATAGTGAGGGATCGTATTTTCAGTAAAGGTGATTTCTATATAACTTTACTATACTGCGGTCAAATTTGGGGGTGCGGCGACTGTGACAGTATGCGTGAATTCTTTGATATACTCGGAATAGATTATCCGGTGTGAAGGTTGGCTTACACAATTTTGCGATGACAAATTCGTCATATCCGTTCTTCACAGCAGAGTAGATTCGGAAAGCGCCGATACAAGCTCTGAAATTGCACATTCTGCGCTTAAGTAGCGTTTGTTTTCAAGCGGCAAAAGCAAGGATCCGCCGTCGCGTCTGAGCGGCACCCGAGTTTTGCCGAGTGCATCCTCATAAATCACATTATCGCAGGCAAGCGGCAGCTTCAGTATGCCATTGCCTGTTTTGTGCCAGCAGACGGCACAGCTCTTACTATTTCGTTCAAATACAAAGACTCTGATATTTTCGTCGCGGGTTTTGACCTCCCTGTAAGGGACAAGCTCATATTCGCTACGCTCATTTATCAAAAGCGTATGCTCTTGTGCGGGGTTGCGAAGCATGATCTTTTGATCTTCGCGTAAAAGCTTTTTCAAGCGTATATCTTCCCATCGTCTGATAGTCTCAAATACGTCGGCATTTCTCGGGTTTTCACTGAATAACTTAACGTTTCTTGTTTTTTATAATTACGTTGTCCACGGTGAATTTCTCCTTGCTTGCTTTGTGAGAATACGATAATAATAAACATATTCCGGTGTTTTGTCAAGCCTCTCGGCGAATATTTATGCCTTGACAAGGTCGGGCGAAAATATTATAATTTATAAAGAAACATACATAGGTGAAATTAAGAGGGAACGGTATGACAAAACCAAATTCGGCGGATAAAAATTGCACGCTTGTCAAGGGAGGTATTTACGAAACCGAAGTGACTGATGTCAACAACTTCGGTGACGGTATAGGCAGGATCAACGGTATTGCCGTGTTTATAAAGGGCGGAGTCACGGGAGACAGACTTCGCGTACAGATAATCAAAACAGCAAAAAGCTATGCGGTCGCGAGGATAGAAGAAGTGCTCTCCGCTTCGTCTTACAGGCGCGAGAACGAGTGCGCGGCATATAAACGCTGCGGCGGCTGTGTAAGCCGTCATATTACTTATGAATATGAGCTTGAATTAAAGCGCGGCTTTGTCGCCGCCGCATTCAGACGTGCCGGACTTTCGGATATTGTCGTGCATCCGGTCCAAACTGCGGACAAAGCGGACGGATATCGTAACAAAGCACAGTATCCGATCGGTTTTGACTCTAAAAGCGGCAGACTCAAAATCGGTTTTTTTGCCGGACATACGCATGAGATATGCGACTGTTGCGACTGTCGGCTGTC
>DHJP01000058.1:0-12040 GCA_002404395.1 Clostridiales bacterium UBA4717 | reverse complement strand
TTTTCGGGAAAATCGTTTCAAAGCTGCGTGCGTTTTTCGAAGAAAAGCGGCTTTCGGCGTATGATGAATCGACAGGGCGCGGAATGCTTCGGCACATTTACCTTCGCTATGGCGAGATGACGGGAGAGGTGCTTTTGTGCATAGTTATAAATGCGAAAAGTCTGCCGTGCGAGCCTGAGTTGATCGAACTTGTCAAACGCGAGTTCCCGCAGGTGGTGGGCGTGCTTGTAAATATAAATACCGAAAATACAAATGTGGTGTTGTCGGGTAAATATCGGCTGCTTTACGGACGGGACTATATATTCGACGAGCTGTGCGGCAGACGTTTCAAAATATCAAAAAGCGCGTTTTATCAGGTTAATCGTGCCGCGGCGGAGCTTTTGTATAATAAGGCGTCAAATCTTGCGGCGCTTGCAGACGGTGAAACGCTTGTTGACTTATACTGCGGAGTGGGAACCGTCGGAATGTGTATGGCAAATCGTGAGAACCGCCTGCTTGGAGTGGAGATCGTGCCCGAGGCGATAGACAACGCCCGTGAAAACGCAGAGCTCAACGCTTTTGAAAATGCAAGCTTTGTAAGCTCGGACGCTGTCGGATTTACGAAGTATCTCGAAGACGGGGCACAGCCGAATGTAATAGCGGTCGATCCTCCGCGCAAGGGGCTTGACCCGAAGGTAATATCCGATATTGCGTCTCTTGAACCGGACAGGGTAGTGTACATTTCCTGCAATCCCGACACGCTTGCGCGAGATGTTAAGCTTTTCGGTGAGCTTGGCTACGGTTGCACCGAAGCTTTTCCGTTCGATCTGTTCCCGCGTACAGGGCATGTGGAGACGGTGGTATTGATTTCACGTGCATAAGTATTTCGGTATGATTTAAGAGAGGAATATTTATATGTATAATCCTCAACTTGAAACCTTTATCCGTGTGGCGGACGCCGGCAGCTTCAGCAAAGCAGCCGATGAGAGCTATATTACGCCCACGGCGGTCATCAAGCAGATCAACTCACTTGAGAAATCTCTCGGCGTGAAGCTTTTTGAGCGTAATCATCGCGGACTGCGCCTTACAAGAGCCGGACGCTCTGTATATCAGGACGCGAAATATATTATCGGGTATTGTCGTGATTCGGTAACACGGGCAAAAAATGCTATGATAGAGGACGCAAGCATTATTCGCATCGGATCTTCTCCTATGACCCCTGCACAGCTTCTTATGGGATTGTGGGCAAAGATACAGACGCTGTATCCGGATATCAAATTTCAGATCGTTCCTTTTGAAAACACTCCGGAAAACGCGAGGGAGATCCTTGCAAATCTCGGCAAAAACATTGATGTGATAGGAGGCATTTTTGACGAGACTATGCTTCATCTGCGAGGGTGTGACGGACTTGAGTTGACACGCGCTCCTTTTTCCTGTGCCGTCTCGGTCCACCACCGTCTGGCGGAAAAAGACAGATTGCAGATCTCCGATCTGTACGGTGAAAATCTGTTGCTGATGCACCGTGGGTGGAGTCATTATGTGGATCAGTTGCGTGATGATCTGTGGCAACACCATCCGCAGATACGCATAGTAGATTTTGATTTTTACGGAATGGATGTATTCAATCGTTGCGAAAACACCGACGACATATTGCTGGCGATCCCCGGTTGGGCAAATGTGCATCCGTTGCTTAAGGTCATTCCTACGGAATGGGAACACAATATTCCGTATGGGATCCTTCATTCGCCCGAGCCGTCCCCTGCGGTGCGCCGTTTTTTGGACGCGGCAAAAAATACCAGCCGTGAACTGTTCGGCTGATTATAACCTAAAGGTATATACTTATAAACAAAGCGAGACTTCCAAAAAGGTCTTGCTTTGTTTATAATAGAGTCTGAAAGAACAAAAGGGAGGGGACGTTTTGAATAATTTTATTTATGAAAATAAAACCAAGGTGTACTTCGGCAGGGGAGGCGTGAGCGAGTATCTCGGATGTTTGCTTAAAAACTACGGCGAGACGGTCATGCTTGCTTACGGCGGAGGTTCGATCAAGCAGAACGGGATATACGATGAAATTATCGGTATTCTTAATGCAGCGGGAAAGCACATTGTTGAATTTCACGGAATTATGCCGAATCCGACGTATGACAAGGTACAGGAGGGGGCAAAGCTTGCACGTGAAAACCGCGTCGATCTGATACTTGCGGTAGGCGGCGGTTCGGTGTCAGACTGTTGCAAGGTGGTAGCGGCGCAGGCGGAGCTTGACGAAGATCTTTGGACGCTTGAGAATATAAAGCATACATTGCCGTCAAAGTTTATCCCTCTGGGCGTTATAGTGACGGTGTTCGGCACCGGAAGTGAGATGAACAGCGGCGCGGTTATCACTCATGAAGAAAAGAAAGTCAAGGGGCGCTGTGGGGCGCCCAGGCGGATTTTGCGTTTCTTGATCCGTGTTATTCGCTGTCTGTTCCCATGAAGCAGGTAATTTCCGGGGCATTCGATACCTTGAGTCACGCTATGGAGACCTATTTCGGAAAACCGGATCTGAACAATCTTTCGGATGATATAAATGAAGCGCTTATGCGCAGTGTTATCCGCAATATTCGCGTATTGCTTAAGGACCCCGAAAATTACGATGTCAGAAGCGAGCTTGCGTGGGCAGCCGCTATGGCGGAAAACGGTCTGCTGAAACTCGGTAAGGTCACGGATTTTCAGGCTCATCAGATCGAGCATCAGCTCGGTGCGTACACTGACTGCAATCACGGAGCGGGGTTGGCAGTAATTCATCCTGTACTGTATCGTCATATCTACAAGTCTGGCACAGCGCGCTTTGCACGTTTTGCGCAGAATGTTTGGGGGATTGCGGCAACAGGCACGGCAGAAGATACGGCTTTGGCAGGAATAAAGGCGCTGACGGCATTTATCAAGGAGATCGGTCTGCCGGCAAGCTTTAAAGAGCTTGGGATATGCACCGACACCGATTTTCGCGCGATCGCTGATTCCGCAAATCTCACAGCCGGTTGCTGCAAGACTCTCACTCATGATGAGATATACGAGATTTTGAAGGAATGTATGTAAGGAGGATACACTATGAAAAACTTTTATAAGATCGGCAGTTTACTTTTAGTTGCTCTGTTGATCCTGACTTTTGCCGCTTGCGGCGGTGATACGAACAGCGGGCAGGACACACAGACATCATCAAGCGATGCAAGTACGCATGAAGAAACATCTAATGATACCGTATCCGAAGAGACTGTGTCCGAAAGCACAGACGGCTCCGATACCGAAAGCAAGGTGTTGGTGGCATATTTTTCCGCCACGGGCAACACCAAAGCGGTGGCTGAGACGATTGCAGACGAGCTTGGCGCCGACATTTTTGAGATCACGCCTGCCGAGCCGTATACTTCGGAAGATCTGAATTGGACAAACAGCGACAGCCGCGTATGCCGTGAACATGATGACGAAGCGCTTCGCGATGTGGAGCTTACCGTTGCCGAAGTCGAAAACTTTGACGATTACGACACCGTGTTCATCGGATATCCTATCTGGTGGGGCATTGCGGCGTGGCCGGTGGATAATTTTGTAAAAAGCAATGATTTTACAGGCAAGACCGTCATACCCTTTGCGACATCCGCATCTTCCGGCATAGGACAGAGCGGCAGTTTGCTTGAAGCAATGGCAAACGGCGGTACATGGCAGGAAGGTCAGCGGTTTTCCGGCAGTGCATCCGACAACACCGTCCGCAAGTGGGTCGACGAGCTTGGACTGTGATTTAAAAGGATTTGTTGCAACAGCGGCGAACGCCGCAATTTCCGACACGATGAAGTTTTGTTAGAATTTATGAGAGGAGTGCAAATTATTATGAACAAACAATCACATCAGGACAGTATGGTTTTTCCGATCGGAGACAGCAATGACGCTTTCGCTCAATACTTTATCGGGCAAAGCTATCTTGCACCGGTATCGACTGAGCAGGTCAAAATATTCAATGTAACTTTTGAACCCGGTTGTCGTAACAATTGGCACATTCACGACGCCGAGAATGGCGGAGGGCAAATTCTCATCTGCATTGCGGGGCGCGGATATTATTGTGAATGGGGCAAAGCACCTCAGGAACTGCACCCGGGAGACGTGGTAAATATCGCACCCGGCGTGAAACATTGGCATGGCGCCGCACCCGACAGCTGGTTCTCTCATCTGGCGGTGGAGGTGCCCGGAGAAAACGGGCATTGTCAGTGGTGCGAGCCGGTGAGCGATGAAGAATATAAAAAATTGAAATAGGAGCAAATTTTTATGGGCAAGAAGATTTTAATTATATCCGGAAGCCCGCGAAAAGGCGGGAATTCCGATATCTTGTGCGATGAATTTATGAAAGGCGCAAAAGAGTCGGGTAACGAAGTCGAGAAGATCTGCGTGGCAACAAAGAAAATTGCTCCGTGTTCCGCCTGTTACTACTGTCGGGACCATGGCGGCGAGTGCGTACGTAAGGACGATATGGCGGGGGTGCTGCAAAAGATGATCGACGCCGATGTCCTGGTTCTGGCAAGTCCGGTCTATTTCTATTCGGTTGACGCACAACTCAAGGCGCTCATTGACCGCACGGTCGCACGCTGGACCGAGGTAAATAACAAGGAGTTTTATTACATTATTACCATGGCTGACGAGGAATGCCGATCTGCCGACACCACTCTTGCCTGTTTGCGCGGATATGCGGACTGCGTGGAGGATGCAGTCGAAAAGGGCGTCATCATTGCTAACGGCGTATATGAATCGGGCACAGTAAAAAATACGCCTGCAATGGATCAGGCGTATCAAATGGGCAAGAACGTATAACTGCACGCCGCGCAAACAGCTGTGGAGCTTGATCGGTCTCAGATCTTTGCGATGCTGAATGGCAGACGAAGCTTTGAAGATATTATTTGCGAAAAACTTGCGGATTTCGGCTGTTATGCTTTTCCGAAGTCTGCAAGTAAGTAAAGTATATTATACGTAATGGTAAAAAAGAGATGTCGGTTCTCCGAAATGCGGAGAGCTGACATCTTTTCCTTTTATTGCGCAAAATATTTTTCCGCTTTGCTTTATCTGTTGTGTGTGTTTTCGGGTTCTTTAAGCAGATTGGTCATATTTTTAAGACTTATACCCAAAGTGGAGGCGTTATGTAACAGAGATGAGGCGGTCGGGGGCAATACACCTGCCACGCCGAGCAGGATCAGCGACAGGTTGAAGCTTACGATAAAGCGATAACTGCTGTGGATCCGATGCATCAGTAATTCACTGAGTTTACGCAGAGTCACAAGCTCAAACAAATCTTCCGACGCGATCGTGATATCGGCGATCTCTTTGGCAATGGCTGCACCGGTTGAAATGGCGATACCTACATCTGCCTCGGAGAGCGCCGGAGAATCGTTGACACCGTCTCCGACCATGATGACTGTATGACCTTTTGCCTTTTCTTTGCGTATGAACGCTGCTTTGTCCTCGGGCAGGACCTCGGAATATACCGCATCTACACCGACTTCGGCTGCGACCGACTCGGCAGTGCGGCGGTTGTCTCCTGTCATCATCACTACATTCGTAATGCCGCAACGATGGAGCGCTGATACAGCCGAACGTGCTTCCGCACGCAACGGATCATGAATACAGATCACCGCCGCAAGCTCTTTGTCAATACACAGATAAAGGTGAGAGTATTGTGCCGGAACCGATGCGAATTTCAACTGCTCGTTTTCCGGGACACGACAGCCCTCGTCCTCGAAAACAAAGTGGGCACTTCCTATCAGGACCTGTTCGTGTTCTACCATGCTGGAAATTCCGTGAGCAACCACGTATTGTACCTGAGAGTGGTATTCGTCGTGGGAGAGGCCGCGTGCTTTGGCTTCCTCCACCACGGCATTTGCCATTGAGTGCGGGTAATGTTCTTCCAAGCACGCCGCGAGTCGGAGCATTTCCGTTTCATCATGTCCGCCGAACGTTACGATCTGTATTACCTTCGGTGTGGCATGAGTCAGGGTACCGGTCTTATCGAACACGACAGTGTCTGCTTTTGACACGGCTTCCAAAAAGCGTCCGCCTTTGACCGAGATGCACTCTCCGCCGCTTTCCCGCATTGCGGAAAGCACCGCAATAGGTATAGCCAGCTTAAGCGCGCAAGAGAAGTCGACCATCAGCACAGATAGCATTTTCGTCACGTTCCGTGTCAGCAAATATGTCAGCGCCGTGCCGGCTAATGTGTATGAAACAAGCTTATCCGCCATCCGGGAGGCTTTATCCTCGGCAGTGGACTTAAGCTTTTCCGATTCCTCGATCATTTTGACTACGCGGTCATACCGTCCGCTGCCGGAGGCTTTTTCTACACAGACTATACATTCGCCTTCTTCAGCCACGGTTCCGGCATAGACCGGACTGCCGGGTCGTTTGGCGACCGGCATGGATTCACCGGTCAGTGAAGCTTGGTTTACCATTGCTTCGCCCTCTGTCACCCTGCCGTCCAACGGTATCATACCGCCGGTGCGTATAACAATGAAGTCGCCCGGGCGAACGTCGGTTATCGGGGTCAATATTTCGGTGCCGTCCTTCTTTAACCAAACACTGTCTGTGTGCAGACTCATCGCCGACGCCAGATCGGCGACCGATTTTTTGCGCGTCCATTCTTCCAAAATTTCGCCGAGCCGCAACATAAACATCACGGAGCCGGCAGTAGAATAGTCGCCGCGCACAATTGATACGGTTACGGCGGTCGCATCAAGCACTGCCACCGACAGTTTTCGGCGGCGCAGAGCAAGCAGGCCTTCTTTAATGTATTTTACCGAACGAAATACCGCTAATGCAGCCGAAAGCGGCGCGGGGAGAAACAGTTTGCAGAGGCAGCGGTTTATAACCGTTGCGACAAGCTTGTCCTCAAATTCACGGTTAAGCGCCCGCGGAGTACGCTCCGGCAGCGTTTGCAACGCTTCGGCTTTGGCAAACGAAAGCTTTGCAAATGTGCGGATTATTATTTCGCGTTCGGTATCATAAACTACTACGGCATCCTGCGTACGATCATAGACCTTGACTGACTTTACACCGTCTACCGCGCGCAGATAATATTCAACAATATCTGCCTGCTCCAAAGTCATGCGTCCGCAGCACAAATGTACTCTCAAGCGCCCCGGAATGTCATGCAGAATAGTGCATTTCATGTGTTATTCCGCCTTGCTTTCTTCACTTTCGTTGCTTTCGTCGTCGGAAGCATCTTCAACTACGGCAGCTTCTTCTTCGGCTGCACGCTGATCATTGATAGCTTTAGCTTCCGCATAAATATCATCGGCGCCTTCGCGGACCGCGGTAACGGTCGCCATAACATTATCTTTGATACGCAATGCGGCGGCTGTGGTATGGGCGTATACCTTTTTTGCATCCTTGCTGCTGAGGAGCTTTATACCGGCAGTACCGAACAGCACGCCGGCGGCAAATAAACCGAAACCTAATTTTTTCATCATGACTGACCTCCGAAAAATATTTTTATTCAGATAAACCGAGCGTGTGCGGTGCAGACGCCCGGAATGATCTTTGAGAGTTTACGCACGGTCGAAAGCATTGCTTTACGAAATGCCGTATTTTTATGACCGTGATTTTTTGATGCCGCAGGATGTTAGCGAAAACTAACCGACTGCATTTTTTTAAGCTGCCGTAGGCAGTTGTTTTGTCAGCGTATTTTATGCATTTGCACTCGGAACTTCTGTCGCCTGTGTTTTCAATACGGATACGGGCGGCTTGTTTTTACAGTCAAATTATAACACAGAGATTTGCGTATTTCAATAGCTTTTATATTTTTTATACCGGCAAGCAAAGAAAAAAGTGTCCGTGCATGGCAATATTTATACAAAGATATAGACAAAACCGTTTTTTAGTGATATACTGTTATTCGAGTTAGCTATAGCTAACCAAAAGATGCTCTGTTTACAGATCGGAAAGGGGACGTGAGTTTACGGCGACATACGAATATAATAAAATTTACTCCGTCGGAATATCGGAGAGAAAGAGGCGCTTTTTATGAAGTCTGAAAAAAGAAGTTTGACATCGGTGCTGTTTGCCTATGCCGAAAGCGAGAAAAAGAAAATGGTGCTGTCTGTTGTTTTATCGGTGCTGTCGGTGATGCTCGGGCTTGTTCCGTTTTATTGTATGTACCGCATGATCTGCCTGTTTGCGGCAGACTCGGCAACGACGGCGGAAATTATTAAATGGTGCCTGCTTTCGCTTACGGCATATGTGTTAAAAATCCTGACCTTTACACTTTCAACGGGAACTTCTCACAGCATGGCGTACTCCATTCTTGAGCAGCTGCGTTTGCGCCTTGCCGATCGCTTTCTCCGTGCGCCGCTCGGTAATGTGGAAGCTCACACGATCGGCGAGATCAAGGGGATCATGGTAGATAAAATTGAGAATCTTGAACCGCCGCTTGCACACATGATACCCGAGGGTGCGGGACATATCGTACTGCCGATCGTCAGCATCGCCGCGCTTGCCGTAATAGATTGGCGTCTGGCGCTTGCTTCGCTTGTAACCTTTCCGCTGTCATTTATATGTATGGGGCTGACTTTCAAGATCAGCGGCAGAAATTTTGCCAAATATGACGAATCCTCAAATTATATGAACAGCACGATCGTGGAGTACATAGAGGGTATCGAGGTTATCAAAGCTTTCGGCAGAGCCGGCGTCAGCTACGAAAAATATGCGGGAGCCATAACAGATTTCAGCAAGTTTGTCATCAAGTGGCTGTCCTCAACCTTTGCCACGATGAAATTGAGCTTCGCGCTGTTTCCCTCAACCTTGATCGGCACGCTTCCGGTCGCGCTTGCGCTTGCAAACGGAGGCTCGATCACTTCGGCACAGGCCGCGCTTGCCGTTATGCTCTCGATCTCTATGGTCGGCTCGCTTGCAAAGCTTGAAGTGTTTTCGGAGAATATGCGGCAGGTGGCATATACGATCGAAAATCTGGAGGAATTTCTCGAAATGCCGGAGCTGTCCGAGCCTGCAGAACGTGCAGAGATAAAGCATACGGACGTGGAGTTGAAGAAGGTCTCTTTTTCATATACCGGCGATAAAAAGGACGAGGTGCTGCACGGAGTGAATCTGAAGCTGCAGGAGGGAAGCTTTACGGCGCTTGTCGGTCCGTCGGGCGGCGGAAAATCGACCGTTGCCAAGCTGATCGCACGTTTCTTTGATGTGACGTCGGGCGAGATCACGATCGGCGGCGTAAATATCAAGGATATGCCGCTCTCCGAACTTTCGGAATATGTCAGTTTCGTCACGCAGGACAATTTTCTCTTTCAATGCTCATTGCTTGAAAACATCCGTCTCGGCAATCCGAATGCAACCGACGACGAAGTAAAAGCGGCATCAAAAGCCGCGCAGTGCGAGGAGTTTATAAATAAGCTTCCCAAAGGCTATGATACTCCCGCAGGCGAAGCGGGCAAACGCCTCTCCGGCGGCGAAAAACAGCGTATTGCGATCGCACGTATGATGCTTAAAAATGCACCGATCGTAATTCTTGATGAGGCAACCGCATTTACCGATCCCGAAAACGAGGATAAAATTCAGCGCAGTATCGCCGCGCTGACCAAGGGCAAAACGCTTCTTGTAATTGCGCACCGATTGTCCACCATTCGGAATGCGGACAATATCGTTGTGCTGAAAAGCGGCAGAATCGAGGCTGAGGGTACGCAGGAAAGCCTGCTTGAATACTGCCCGCTCTACCGAGAGCTTTGGCAGGCGCATATAGGTGCAAAAAATTGGGCGGTATCGACAGCGGAAAAGGAGGCGTAAAGTATGTTTAAAACGGTTAAGCGCATAATTGATTGGTGCGGAGAGTTTAAGGGTCAACTGTACTTTGGTTTTGTGATGACCTTTTTCTCGCATATTTTTACGGCATTACCGCTCGGGCTTGCCGCATATACTGTGGGCAGTCTTATAGAATCGCAGAAAAGCGGCAGAAAATTTGACGCCTCATGGATTTGGAGATCTGTCGTAATTCAGATAATTCTTGTCTTTTTCCGTTTTTTGTTTGACTATTTCAGAGCAAAACTTCAGGAGCCGATAAGCTATCGGCTTACCGCACGTGATCGTCTTGCCGTCGGTGACGCTTTGAAGCGCGTGTCGCTCGGTTACTTCGGAAAGATCAGCACGGGAAACATACTGAATTCAATCACGACAGGACTTTCCACGTTAGAGGGAATGGGAATTCGTATGATCGATAACTTTGTCGGCGGATACCTTAATTTCCTTGTTATTTTTATAGGACTTGTGATATGCAGCCCGATCACTGCCGTTATCGCGCTGGCATCGGCGTTGCTTTCCTTTGGCTTTATGCTTATTATCTCAAACTACGCCAAGGTAAACGCTCCGACGGAAGCGCAGGCGAACCGCGATATGACAGGCGCGATCATCGAATATGCACGCGGGCTTGCGGTGGTCAAATCTTTCGGCAAAGCGGGAGCGTCGATGGAGGCGGTGACAAAGGCAGCCGGCGACAGTCGGAAAATTCATCTGAAGATCGAGTGGGGCTATCTCCCGGCAAATGCAGGACATTTGCTTGCACTCAAATGCGGCTCGGTCGGACTTGCCGCGGCGTCGGCGCTCGGCTGTCTGCACGGCAGTATGGACTTTTCCATGATGTTGGCGTTTGTGTTTTTTTCATTCAGCATCTTTGCGAGCCTTGAGCCTATAAGCGACAGTGCTCACACGCTCGGGGTGATCGACGATGCAATGAATCAGCTTGAAGCGCTTAAGACCGAAAGCCTGATTGATGCCGACGGAAAGGACGTCAAACCCGAACACTACGATATTGAGTTTGAAAATGTTGATTTCGGCTACGACTCCCGCATGGTACTGAAAGGGGTAAGCTTTCGGATCCCGGAAAAAACCTCAACTGCCGTTGTAGGTGCTTCCGGTTCCGGGAAAACAACGCTCTGCAGTCTGATCGCACGTTTTTATGACCCAAACTCGGGAAGAATTACGCTCGGCGGGCATGATCTGCATGAATTCACCTGCGACAGTCTGCTTTCAAACATATCTATGGTATTTCAAAACGTCTATCTCTTTCATGATACGGTCCGTGCCAATATTTGTTTCGGAAAACCGGATGCCACCGAGGCAGAAATGATCGCGGCGGCGAAGAAGGCTTGCTGTCATGAGTTTATTTCGGCACTTCCGCAAGGCTACGACACGGTCATCGGAGAGGGCGGCGGCACACTGTCCGGCGGCGAAAGACAGCGTATTTCCATTGCGCGTGCAATTCTTAAGAATGCACCGATCATCATTTTGGACGAAGCGACCGCAAGCATTGATCCCGAAAACGAACACCTGATCCAACAGGCGATCTCAGAGCTGACACGCGGCAAAACCATTATTACAATTGCACACCGACTTGCTACGATCGAACAGGCAGACCAGATACTTGTGATGGACGACGGCCGCATAATACAGCAAGGAACTCACGAAACGCTTGCCGCTGTACCCGGAAAATACAAAGATTTTGTTGATATCCGCAAAAAATCGGAAGGTTGGAAAATCGAATAAAAGGAAAGTTCGGCAACACAACCGACATAAATATGGCCCTTGCGGGGCGGATCTTATCCGCCCTGCAAGGGCTTTTTGACGTAAAATCCGGCTGCATGACAGCGTGATCACCGACGCATTGCCCGTTCATACACGGCGGTATCAGGGGTATTTTGAGTCAAAAAGCGAGTCTCTGTTTTTGACTCAGCACCGTTTCGAATTTGAAAAAGATGATCAACTGCAAAACGGCGCGCGGAGTGAGAGCGCGTTGCGCGGCAGAATATTGTAATTCGGCAGATATGCTCCTTTGGTTTTGCAAAGTCAAGTTTTCACCACGTCGTCGCTGTTTCCGCAAGCTCCGGCTTCTCGGCGTTGCCGATCATCCGATAGCCGGCGATGATCGCCTCCCGCACGGCGTTTTTACATTTTTCGCCCTGAAGCAGAAACGTACCGAAGCCTACTTGCGGCATTCTGATCCCGTTATTCAAAATTAAATCGTTCATAACAATCCCCATTCTGCCGCTAAAGC
>DHJP01000180.1 GCA_002404395.1 Clostridiales bacterium UBA4717 | reverse complement strand
ATGATGAAGCGTTTCGCGGATTATTATAAGAACCTTGAATCCGATTACAGCTATCTCACCGATAAAACCGACAGCATAATTTACAATGCCGAAGCCATGTCAACCAAGACCTCAACCGCAGGCTTTGACAAAAAGCTGAACGGAACGGTTCTGGCTTTGATCCCGAACGAGCTTTCAAGCAGCAGAACGGGCGGGCTCAACTTCTTCGAGCGTATCCTCAAGGTGAATTACTCCGAGTATCCTTATATAAAATTCCGCTACAGAACCAACATAAATCTCGCCACCTTCTCGCTCGGCGCAACCAAAGGAAACAACTCCTCCAAAGCGATATATGAGCTTGACAACAGCGGCGAGTGGGTCGATTTCATCGGCTGTTATTACGACATCTTTGCACCCAATACCGGTATCGACTTTACTCAGAACGGTTCATTCTTCATAAGTCCTTGGTCGGAATCGGCAAGCGGTGCCGACGTCGGTCACGACTTCTTTGAGCTTGAATACGTAGGATTTTTCCCGACCAAAGCCGCCGCCGAAGCATACAACGGTTAATTTTCAACTTTATAAAAAGCACAAAAAGGGGTGATAAAAACTCAAAATGAGTTTTTATCACCCCTCAACATTGTCCCTGTCGGAAAACCGACGACACTAAGGCGAAAGCGACCAAAGCCCGCTTTCAAAATCCCGCAATACTGACCGATATTTTGAAACGGCTGTTAAAAGCATCGTTTTTTCAGCAGTCTTTTTTGCATTATATTGCCATTGTTTGGGTTCTGCGCTCACTTTTTTGTGCAATCTGTTGACACTTTCTGATCGATATGCTAAAATGCCCTTGTATACATAAAGTATACAAATAACTTTTAAGGAGCTTCGGTCATCACTTATTCGGATGACCGAAAAAACAATGCAGATATGTCAGAAAATCATTTTACCGATGCAACATGGTACCTTAATAATTCCGTATACGACACCATGAAAGCAGTATACAATTCCGCAATACAATATGATATGCTTGAAAAGCATTACGTCATGCTAAAAGAAGAGGGCGACAGATGCGGTCATGATTCCAGAATGGTCGTTGATGAAGCAAGTAAAAAAATATATGTTGTTCACCTTGTAAACACCGAGGATATATCGGGAGACTCACCAAAATACGACAACAATACATACGTCAGACTCAATATACTCTCATACGATGAAGAAAACATCACAAAGGAAGCTTCGGTGATCTTAGCCAAACGCGGCGACAGCATTGATGACACGACAATAAACAGCGGTTGCGGACTGCCGAATCTCGTAATGCGTGATAATAGGTTATATTGCGTTTTTGAATATTTCGAGGATCCTACGACTGCTGCGGCGGGTGTATGCTGCTATGATCTGTCCGACAAAACTATGCGGCGTAACAAATGCAGATTATTGCATGACGGAACGATACATGACTTGAACAGCCCGAACTTGGCGTACTATGTCGGCGGAGTCGCCGTTTCAAAGGGCATCGGAATAAATGCCGATATTACATATAATCCGGATGACGGTCATTATTACGCATACGCTTGTCAATGGAGAAGCGAAGTTTTAAAAAAAGGCGTGATCCTGCGGACCGATGATTTTGTGACATGGGAATATGTATGTATTCCTCCCATAACCCTGCCCTGCAATGCCGAATTTGAAGGCTCGCTTGCTTATTTTGACGGAAACTACTATTTTGCTCTGCGTCAGAACAGACCTACCGCAGTAGGAATACTTGCGAAATTCGATTCGGAATGGAAGCTTATAGAAGAATGTTTTATTCCCAACTGCGGAAGCCGAAGCACTTTCTACGTTTCAAGGAACGGAAAAGGCTTATATCTGATAAATAATGCCGCCGACAGGGTAAACGCGGATATAGTTGCAGTCGATACCGAAACTTTGACAAATTCCAGAGTTACTTCTCAGATAAGTAAGATCTGCAACTATACCTCGGCTTATTGGCTGAAAGAATCAAACAATGCCTGGCTGACATTTGTTTGCGGAACCACTTCACCGTTTCAGGGAGTCAAAGTCGGTGCAATTACGACCTGCCGCTACGGCACGGAAGAGGTAATGAGCAGATTTTTGAAAGCATTTTCCGACTGATCAAGAAAGGTATCCGAACTCAATTCGCCGCGCACACCGAATCAAACGAAAAGAGGAAAACTCGTCATGGAAAAGATCCCATACTTAAAAGCCGATGATAAACTGATCGACGGTTATCTTGAAAACGCTTACAAATTAAAGCGCGAAATTATCAAAAGCGAGAGCAATATTAAATTCACCGGTAAAGCATACTACGTTTCAAACGGCGGAAGCGACGATAACGACGGTCTTACTCCCGAAACCGCGTTTGCCGATGCAATGAAGCTATCGGGCGCCGCTTTTTTGAAGCCCGGCGACGCCGTGCTTTTTGAGCGCGGCAGCAATTTCAGAAACGACAGCCCTTTCAGAACAGTCGACGGCATTACCTATTCGGCGTACGGAAGCGGCGCGAAACCGAAGTTTATCGGCTCAATAGACGCTTCCGCTCCCTCAGATTGGATAAAGACCGAGTTTTCCGACGTATACGTTTATTCAAAGCCGCTCGAAACCAAGACCCGTGACATCGGCAACATCATATTCGACTTCGGCAAAGCCTGGGGCATCAAGCTTTCGGATAATGTCAAAAACGGCGACGGAAATATTATCACAAACGGACTTGAGTCCTTTATATCGGGAGGACACCCCGTAAAGACCGGTGCAGATCTTATAAATGACCTTGAGTTCTGGCACGACCCGTATTCCGACACGCTTTATCTAAAGAGTGTAGGCGGCTCTCCCGCAGAACGCTTTTCCTCGATCGAGCTTGCCGACAAAAGCGGCGGCATTACGGGCAGCGCGAAAAATGTAACGATAGATAATCTTGCTTTCTTCGGATACGGCTCGCACGGTATCGGATATGCCGGCATCGGAGCAGACGCGCCCGAAAACCTCACGGTACAGTATTGCACCTTTTCCTTCATCGGCGGCTCGCGTCAGAATGCATTCGATCCTGAGAATCACGGGCGCTTCGGAAATGCGATAGAAGTATACGGCGGATGCAAGGGCTACACTATCCACCATTGTTACGCCGACAATATCTACGATTGCTGTTGGACGGTGCAGTATCAATCCGATTCAAACGGCATTGACGTTATCTTTGAAGATGTGGAGATGTATTCAAACGTTGCCTGCTACTCCAACACGGGACTTGAAGTATGGCTTCTGAACCGGCCTCAGTATAACAATCCGGCTCATTACGGCATGAAAAACATGAGACTTCACGACAACTATACCTTCTTTAACGGCTACGGTTGGAGTATGCAGAGACCGAATCCCGACGGTAATATTTTCTACGGTGACCCGTGCGTAAACGACACTACGTTCGAAAACTGCTCGGTCGATCACAATGTCGGTATGTTCGCCTCAAAGTGGCTTAATTTCATACGTTATATCGGCCCCGAGGCATATAACTTCAACCACAATATATATGTTCAACAGTCCGACCGTCTGATCGGCGGTATTCCGGAAGATCCCGGAAAATGCACCGGCAAGCTCGGAGAATTTGCATATGACAAAGATACGTTAGAGCGCCTGCTTGCCACCGGCTTTGAACCCGGTTCGATTTTCTACTACACCGCTCCCGACTATAAAATTCAGAACTACACGCCTGCTTTCAAGCCTTCGGACATGACTTCTCTCTGACCAAAAGCGGCTTTACAAAAAACTTTCGGCGCTCCGGCGCTTTAAAACGCAAACGGTCGCGGGACTGACGCCGCCTTCGGGCTTGTGCAGTCCCGCTTTTATAATATTTTGCGGATTATTTGCACTATATTGCTGAATTGACATTTTTATTGTATTATATCGTTGATTGTTTGTGCAAAGTGTTGACACAATCTGCAAATTATGCTAAGATTACTATATATAATCTTAAATTACGGAGGAAAAGAATGACTAAAAAAATTGTTTCCATTGTACTTGCCGCACTCATGCTTGTCACGGCAATTCCGCTTTGCGTATCCGCCGCAGACAGCGACGATATGATAGTGGTAAGCGCAGACGAACTGTTCTACACGGTACTTTCCGCGCAAACGCTCGACAGCACGCTTGAATCCGACAGCGACGGAAATTACGTACATCTTGTTGCCGCTCCCGGCACATACGGCAACAACGATCTGATCGTAGGATTCAGCAAAGCCGGCTTCAAAACACTCGATTATCCGCACATCGTGCTCGGCTACCGTACAAATTCGCAAAGCGATATAGTCGATGTGGGACAGGTCAATGCTATGGGCGAAAATTGGGCAAATGCAAAGCCCGCTCAACAAAATGACGGCAAATGGCATACGCTGAGCGCCGACTTCAACACGATAAACGGCAACACTACTCCGAACCTGCCGCGTGCCGACGAGGAGGGTGTGCTCTTCCGCTTAAAACCTTGGAAAAGCCACAGCAAAACGCTTGAGACCGAGCAGTATTACGACGTAAGATTTATTGCTTATTTCAAGACTGCGGAAGCGGCAAATAATTTCAAATTTGACCCGAATAAGAATTACGGCGGCGAAGAATTGCCCGATTATACTGCCGAGATCCCGTATTACAAAGCGAACGACGAACTTATAAACAGTTATCTTGACAAAGCATACGCACTCAAAGACGAGATCATAAACAGTAAGACCGACGTAACATACACCGGTACCGCGTATTATGTTTCGAACAAGGGTAACGATAAAAACGACGGACTTACCCCCGCGACCGCATTCAAAACCGCAAAAAAGGTTTCGGGTGCAGATTTCCTTAAAGAAGGCGACGCCGTGCTTTTTGAGCGCGGCAGTATCTTCAGAAACGACTTTACTTTCCAGACCGTAAACGGAGTCACCTATTCGGCATACGGCAACGGCGCAAAGCCGAAGTTTATCGGTTCGATAGACGCTTCCGCTCCCTCAGATTGGCTTACGACCGAGTGGGAAGACGTTTACGAATACCGCGAAAAGCTTGA
>DHJP01000131.1:448-6169 GCA_002404395.1 Clostridiales bacterium UBA4717 | reverse complement strand
TCCATCTCCGCCAACACCGGCCTGAACTATGAATCCGACGCGATTGCCGCCTGCGTCATCGGCGGTGTCTCCTTCGTCGGCGGTACCGGTAAGATCAGCGGCATCGTCACGGGCGTGCTGCTTTTACAGATCATCTTTGTCGGACTCAACTTCCTTTCGGTAGACCAGAATATGCTTTATGTGATCAAAGGTCTGATAATTCTTGCAGCCTGCGCGATAGATATGCGCAAATACCTTGCACGCAGATAAGTCTGCGGCGGGTTTTGGGACCCGTATATGAACATATGCGGCGGAGGGGTTATGAATCGGGAAAACGTGAATAACGGAAATGAAAATGCTTATAAAAATTCCGGCGGTCTGTATGCAAAAGTAAATATGTCGCTTAAAACCGCAAACATAATTACGGCGGCGATATTGCTTGTGCTCGCAGGAGCGATCTGGTTTCTCGCGTCGCACAACGGTTTCACCGTAAGCTTTGACACCGACGGCGGCAGCCGCGTTGAAAGCGTCAAGGCGTTTTACGCGGAAACGCTTGCCGATCCGGGCACGCCGTACAAGGAGGGCTGCACCTTTACGGGGTGGTACACCGATCCCGGCTGCACGCAGTCTTGGGACATATCAAGCGACACGGTCTGTTCAAGCATGACCCTGTACGCCGGCTGGAGGAAATAGCGAACAGCTCCGGGCTTTAACGGAGGACATCGACGATCGGTTCAGATCCGCGATGCCTCCGTGGGGCTTGGAATTTTTTTTATTTGCATTATTCATAAATTCATGCTATAATCAAAAAAGACAGTGCGGCATCATGATCCTGCCGGAATCGAAGTCGGCAAAGCAAACGCGGCACGGGGGTGAAGTTATGAAATACACGGTTCTGGTGGCGGAGGACGAATATAACCTGCGCCGCGCATTTATTGAAAAGGTCGAGTGGGAAAAAGCCGGATTTGAAGTCGTCGGCGAGGCGGAAAACGGTGCGGAGGCGCTTGAAGCGGTCGAAACGCTCAAGCCGGATCTGATAATCACCGATATACGTATGCCGCTTATCTCGGGGCTTGAGCTGGCGTCCCGCGTGCGGGTGATGCGCCCCGCCACGCAGATCGTGATACTCAGCGGCTACGACAGTTTTGAATACGCGCGCACCGCAATAGATTACAACATCATCAGCTATCTGCTCAAGCCGATATCCTCCGCCGAATTTTCAAGCGAGCTTTTTACTATCCGCAAGCGCATGGACGAGCGGCTTGAAGGACTGCTTGAAAGATCCGCGGGCGAATCGGCGGAATTGAAGAAAGTGGAATTCCTTATGTCGCTGATGCTCGGCGGCACTGAGCGGCAGGTCGGCGAGGAGTCGGAGCTTAAGTCGAAAGCCGAAGCGCTCGGTATCATTGAAGCGGGCGTTAAATGCCGTTTTGCGGTGCTTGTATCGAAATTCAAGGACGAGGGCGCGAAATCCGAGTCCGACGTACGGTTCGGCTATGCGGACTTTATTGACAACATAATGCGCCGATATATGAAGACCGAAACGATAATAGCATACGGGCGCGCGGTGACGCTTGCGGTTCTTGAAAAGCGGGAAAGCGGCGAGAACGAGCTTGAGATCGCGCTGACCGAGTTGGTTCAGACCTCCGAGCGTGTGCTCGGTAAGCACTGCACGGTCGGCGTGAGCCGTGAGTTCGACAAATTCACCGACTGCCCGGGCGCGTATTTCCAGGCGATCACCGCAAGGCGGTACACCTCGGACGGAGCCGGGCAGGTGAGATTCATCAGCGACCGCGAGCGCGACGGCGAGATCGGCTTTGAGTATGTCGAGCGCATGAGCGCGAGGGTCGAACAGCTTCTGAAGCTCGGCAGTGCACAGGGGGTCAGCGAGTTTATCGGCGAGATCTACGCGGAGAACACTCCCGAAAACGCCAATCTGCTGGTAGTTCAGCTAATCGCGACCGTTTGCCGCGTGGTCAGCAATGTTTCAGACAAGTCCGAGCTTTCAAAGCTGGTGGACAAAAATCCGATATTTGCGCGCATTACCTCCTACAGCAGTGAAAGCGGCATGAAAAGCGAGCTTGAAAACTTTTGTCTTGACGCCAAAAGGATAGTGGAGCAGTCGCAGAAGCGCGAGTCGCAGGTATTGTGCGATCGGGTCATAGATATTATAAGCGAGCGTTACCCCGACGCGGAGCTGTCGCTTGCCGGAGTCAGCCGCGAGCTGGCGGTCAGCCCGAACTATCTGAGCGCGCTTATAAAAAAGGAAACCAAGAAAAACTTCACGACGCTTCTGACCGACAAGCGCATGAAGGCGGCACACGATATGCTGATGTGTACTTCGGCGATGGTGCTTGAGGTCTCCGAGAAATGCGGCTACAGCGATCAGCACTATTTCAGCTATTGCTTCAAGAAATATTACGGCGAGTCGCCGAACCGGGTGCGCAGCGGCGCGAAAACGGGGGAGTAAATGAAAAAAACGGGTATAAAGCTGTCAAAGCTTGCGGTCATACTGATCGTGGTCGCGACGGTGGCGGTGTCGGCGGTCTGCATATCTTCGTTTGCTTCGGTCTATTCGAAAACGCTTACCGAGGACGCAAAGGTCAGCTCGGAGCAGGCGGTGACGCAGGCGGCGCTTTCGGTCAAAAATTACTTTGATTCGCTCAAGGACAGTCTTGAGGGGATCGGTCTGATGATCGGGGACAGCGAATCGCGCGACGACTTCAAGGACCGCATATCGGCATACTGCGCGATCAGAAAGGATATTTGTGCGATCACGGTATACGACACCGACGGCGGGATCATCACGCTCGCGAGCGGCGGGATGAAGCAATCCGACGGGCGGCACCGCGATCTTTCGTTTGAGGCGATAAGCACGGGCGGTCCGGTCGGTTCCGACGGCTTTATCATATCGCACCCGCACGTGCAGACGCTGTTCGAGGGCGTCTACCCGTGGGTAGTTACGATCGCTTCCGAATTTGACAGCGCGCTGTACGGCGGCAGGATATATCTTGCCATGGACTTTTCGTTTTACGAGCTTGCCAAATACATTGATAACGTCGGTATCGGCAGACACGGATATTGCTTTATAACCGACGCGGACGGGATCGTATATCATCCTCAGCAGCAGCTTATAAACGTCGGCTTGAAGAGCGAGCCGCTTGAAGAGATACTTGCGCTTGAGGACGGCGTGCATACGAAAGACGGCGTGATATACGCGGTCAGAGGAGTTGACGACCGCGGACTGCGCGTAGTCGGCGTGAGCTATACCGACGAGCTTAAGTCGGAGCAGCACGATCGGATCGCGCTGCTTATCGTGCTGTCGCTTTTGTCGTGTCTGCTGATCTCGGCGGCGGCGCTGTGCTTGTTTTCAAAGTTAGTAGACCGTCCGGTGCGAAGGCTGGTCGGCGACATGAAACGGTTTGAAAAAGCCGCCGAAGCATTTGAAGTGAAACGCGAAGAAGGCGCGGTTGCCGAGCTTGACGAGATATCCGATTCATTTTCTCATATGGCAAAGAAGATCACGGAGCTGATGGAGCGCGTCAGAAACGATCAGGAGGTGCTTCGCAAGACCGAGCTGAGAGCGCTTGAAGCGCAGATAAATCCGCATTTTCTTTACAACACGCTTGATTCTATCTGTTGGATGTGCGAGCGCGGCAACAATGCGGACGCGGTGAAGATGGTAAGCGCGCTTGCCAAGCTTTTCCGGATCGGGATCAGCCGCGGCAGGGAGCTTATCACGATAAGGGAAGAGCTTGAGCACGCCAAAAGCTATTTAACGATCCAAAGCTATAGGTATAACGACCGTTTTACCTACGACATTGAGTCGGCGCCCGGGCTTGAGGACTGTCTTTGCACCAAGATCACGCTTCAGCCGCTGATCGAAAACGCGTTGTATCACGGCATTGCCGACATAGACGACGGCAGGATCACGATCAAGGTATACGAAGACAAAGCGCGGGACGACATCATTATGTGCGTTGCCGACAACGGTGTCGGAATGACGGCGGAAAAGTGCAAGGCGATACTTAACAAGGAAAAGCATGAGGGAGGGATCGGCGTGAAAAATGTCAGCGACCGTGTGGCGATCACTTTCGGAGAGGGCTACGGCGTCACGATCAAGAGCGAGCCGGACTGCGGCTGTGCGGTATATGTCAGACTGCCGAAGCGGATAAAGGAGGCGGACGATGTCAAATAGCTCAGGGTGCGGTTTCGTGCGGCATAAAACAGCCGCACTGCTTGCGCTTGCACTTGCGCTTTGCCTGACGGCGTTTACTGCCTGTGCCCGCCGCAATGACGGCGAAAAGCCGCGTGTGGCGGTCATCGTCAAGGCGCTTGATTCGGATTTCTGGCATTGGGTGGAGGACGGCGTGAACGGTGCCGCTACCGAGTACAATGTGAACGTATCCTTTGAGGGTCCCGACAGCGAGGAGGATTTTGCGGCGCAGAATGAGCTTATACGCAAGGCGATCGACGAGCGTGTTGACGTGATAGTACTGTCGGCGATCAGCCGCGAAGCGTCTAACGAACTGATAGCCGAGGCGGTCGGTCTGGGTATCGGAGTCATAACGATCGACAGCGCGATAGATTCCGAACACGTCAGCCTGTTTATCGGTACGGATAACTATGCCGCCGGAGCCGCGGCGGGACGCGCGGCAGTCGCGGCATCCGACGGCGGCGCGCTCAGAATCGGCGTGGTGAACTATTATGCGGCAACCGAGAACGGCAGAGCGCGTGCGCAGGGATTTTTCGACTACATCGACAAGCTCGACGGCGCGGAGATCGTCGAAACGATCAACGTAAACAGCAACGAAACGAGCGCGACCGCCGGGGCGATCTCGCTTTTGTACCGTCATCCGGAAATCAATGTATTGGTCGGCTTCAACGAATGGACGACGCTCGGAGTAGGGAATGCGATCAAGCGCTCGGAGGTTTCGGAGCGCGTTGCGGGCATCGGCTTTGACACGAACGTACGCTCGGTAGAGCAGCTTGAAGCCGGCGACATTGACGCGCTTATCGTGCAAAGCCCGTTTTCGATCGGATATCTCGGCGTGAAGTATGCGCTTGAGCTTTATGAAGGCGCAGAGATTCACGGGGGCGAGGTATTCACCGATGTGCAGACCGTTACGAAAGAGAATATGTTCGACGAGTCGGTGCAAAAAGCGGTTTTCCGATTTGTAAAGCAATAGTCAAGGCGGTGCGGGGCGCCGGAGCAAAGCCCGGTCGGTTCAGTGCCGCGGCGGCGTCGTGGCAAAGCCCGGTCGGTTCAGCAGCGCGGCGGCGTCGTGGGCAAAACGAATAAAGAAAAAGTCAAGGGTCAGCCCTGTGCACGCCCGAAAAGCGTGACGCTTTCGGGGGCATTGAGGTGATCTTTGACTTTTTTGTATTTATATATTTACAAAGCCGAATGGGATCAGTAAGCTTTGCATACCGCTGCCGCGGTTATGGTGTCGGTTATGGTGTCGGTTATGGTGTCGGTTACACTGTTGCAAATTACAAAATCGACTGCAGAAACTGCTTCAGTCTGGGGTGCTTGGGGTTGGTGAAGATGTTTGCGGGAGTATCGTCTTCGGCAAGGACTCCGTCGCACATGAACACTACGCGGTCGGCGACCTCGCGCGCGAAACCCATTTCATGCGTGACGCAGATCATCGTCATGCCCTCGCTCGCAAGCTCTTTCATTACGTCAAGCACTTCGCCTACAAGCTCGGGGTCAAGCGCGCTGGTCGGCTCGTCGAAGAG
>DHJP01000131.1:0-346 GCA_002404395.1 Clostridiales bacterium UBA4717 | reverse complement strand
GCTGCTGCTGACCGCCCGAAAGGCGGTTCGGGTACTCGTCGGCTTTATCCGACAGACCGACCTGCGCAAGCAGTTTGCGCGCCAGCGGTTCGATCTGTTCGCGCTTCATTTTCTTTACGGTGATCGGTGCGAGCATTACGTTTTCAAGCACCGTTTTATGCGGAAACAGGTTGAAGCGCTGGAACACCATGCCCATTTCAAGCATGAGCTGTTTATGCTTATCGGGCGCGATGCGCTCGATCGTATGGTCGTTTTCGCGGTGCAGGAACAGCTCGTCGTTTATGAAGATCTTGCCGCTCGTGATCTTTTCAAGCTGATTCAGCGAGCGCAGATAGGTGGATTTGCC
>DHJP01000020.1:2260-7746 GCA_002404395.1 Clostridiales bacterium UBA4717 | reverse complement strand
GAGAAGAACGGCACGTTTGCCTCGCCCGCCACCGCCTTTGCCAGCATGGTCTTACCGGTGCCGGGAGGGCCGACAAGCAAAACGCCTTTAGGCATCTGCGCTCCGACATCCGAATATTTCTTCGGGTCGTGCAGGTAATCGACGATTTCGGCAAGGCTCTCCTTTGCCTCGTCTTCACCCGCGACATCTGAAAAGCGTATTCCGTCGGAGGAGGGGACATACACGCGGGCGTTCGATTTGCCCATGCCGAAACTCATAGCGTTCGGACCGCCCATGCGCGACATCATTTTTTTGCTCAGATACTGCCCGATACCGATGAACAGCACCATCGGCAAAACAAATGAGAGCAAGAAGTTCATTAACGGAGACATCGGCTCGTTCACTTCATGCGTAAACTTGGCTCCCGCTTCATAAAGTCTGGTCGACAGCGTCGGATCATCTACTGCCGCAGTTTTGTAGAGCACATTCTGATCCTCGTCACTCTTGACCGTGAAATATATCCAAGAATCGCCTATTTCAACTTCTTTAATTTCTTTATTTTCGATAAGCTGCCAAAAGTCGTTGTAGTTGACTTCCTTTACTCTGTGTCCGGAAAGTAGGGGCGTCACGACCATGTTGAATACAAGCAAAATAACTATCGCCACCACATAGTAGAATATCAGCGGTCTTTTCGGAGATTTAATTTCTTTCATTTGTTTGCCCTGCCGGTTTTCCGACTCCTTTCTTTTTTGTAATATTATATCATTGCGGTGTGGGTAATGGTTTAACTTTTCGTAAATAATCGTATCATTTGACCAAAAAACGCATATTTCTGCGTTCAGGCTTATGCTGAAGTGTATCTCAGAGCGATCAGCAGTTTGTACTGCAGCGTCAATCACCCGCGGTCTTCTTCAGCCAAAATGCTCCGCAAGTAGCTGCCCTCATAATCAACATCCGACGCCGCGCTCTGTAAATGCACGTATGACAATCCAAACGGTGCCGCACGTTTGATATTCAAAGTACCGAAAGGTCTCCCGTCAGCAAACACCGTGGCTTTTCCAAGCTCAGTATCGAAACGGATCCCAAGCAGATACCACCGCTCATCGGGGCAGTTTATTCGGTCAGCTTCAACCGTAAACGCGGCAAATTCGCGCGCGGTCGGATCGGTCGGGTTTATAAAATGGTCGGCAAGCGAGATCCTCAGTCCGCCGCCTTTATGATAAAGCTCAAGCTTGATACACCCTTTCTTCAACGCCGGAAAGTTCCATGTAAGTCCCGAAAGGTCATTGAGGTTTCTCGGATCGTGCACGCGCAAAAAGCTCACACATTCCCGACGGTTATCGGCAGGGTCGGTCACATTTGCAACCGAAACATACCTGTTGAACTGACAGTGCCCCGGTATTCCTTCCCCGACGTGGCTGCCGAGCGGTCCGCGGCGATACCCGTGCACAGAGACATTTTCAAGCCCCGAGTGAAAATCTTCGCTTCTTTGTTTTTCGTACAGCCAATTCACATCAAAAATTATCAGTTTTCTTGACAGGGGATTCTGTCCCACGTGCAGCAATATTTTGTTGTACGGCAATTCGATCGCCTGATGTTGATGAACGCTTCTGTCAGCGCTCTCGGCTATGTCACCACAAGTACGGAAATCGGCGCGGTTTCTCACTGCATTCAACGCCGTTTCTCTGAATCCGACAAAGCTTTCAAGGCAATCATCGCTGATCGTGGCATGTGAAGCATCTCGGTTGGTGAATACATCTTCCCAAACGCCGTCAAGCAGGTCGGTATCGGTACAATCAAACTCATTTGCGATATCAAGCTCGGGCATCGGCTGCGTATTGTTCCAGAACAAAACCGTTCGGCCGTCATTGAGCGTAAGCGCATAAGGCGTTGTCAGAGTCATATGGAAACGCGAGGGAGCCGCTTCGGTAAAGCTGTCGCCGAAATCATCCGAAAACGCTTCATACATATAATCATCCGAAGTGCGGAGCAGGAGCCAAAGTCTGCCGTTTGAAAGCTTTACAATCGACGGTTCGCTCCCGTTGTTGTTCCAACGCAGATGACGGTCAGGCCATCTGAGGGGATATCTCGGGCAGGATTTAAGCTCCCTGATACTCCAGCTTTCGCCGCCGTCGTCGGATATCATCACCGCAGGCACATAATCTCCGTCGGCATTGCGGCGATGTGCCGTAACAATCAACCGTTTTTTTTCTTCTATGACCAACGGCAAGAATATGTCAATGTAGTTTTCTTCGGTGATCGGAAGGATCAGCGGCGATGCGTCGCCCGGTCCGATATCGGATAAAAGTGCACAGATCGTTCTTTTTCCGTTGATCATACGCACTGACACTGCGGCAAATCGGCGCATCCACGGCACGTATACACATTCGCCTATATCGTTTTCAGCCGCCACATGAAATTCAAAACTCAGTCCGCCGTTGCGCGATGAAAGATACACGCGCCGCGCTCCCGCTTCTGAAAAGGCACTTTTACGATGATCAAGACCGTAAACGCGGATTTCACCGTCAGCGCATATGCACATGGAACGCCGCGCGTCCTCGGGAGGTATCGCAACCGTACGCGGAGCAAAAATGTCTTTGTAAGCTTCGCGGTCCTCGTCATTCATAAGCGACATGATCTTGTCAACATACATATTCGGGCTATCCATTCTTCTCACCTTTCAGCCAAGCTCGGCAATTCTATGAATATTTGGGTTTATTCTATCATACGATTAAATATTTGTCAACGAATCGTTCACATCGGCTTAAAGTTCACAAATTGTTCAAAAAAAAGAGTGAAGTATGTGATATAATTACCGTAATTGTACTGTGGATTTTTTACATCAAAAATACTGTGCAGATTGCGAGAGGTCATCATGAAGCTGACTGCTTTAATACCCACGCTGAATCCCGGCGAAAACTTAATAAAGATCGCGCACACCATACTTGAATCGGGCTTTGACAGCCTTGTGGTCATTAACGACGGAAGCGACGAGCGCTGCGAGCCGATCTTTCGCGAGCTTGCGGCAATTCCGCGCTGCACCACATTAAGGCACGTATCCAACTTCGGCAAGGGCGCGGCACTCAAGACCGGCTTCAGGCATATCATCGACTCAAAGTTGCCGTGCGACGGCGTCGTGACACTTGATGATGACGCACAGCACGATATCGGCGATGCACTGAAGCTCGGAGAAGCGCTGAAAAACGGAACGGGTCCGCGCATTGTATTGGGTGTGCGGGATTTTGATTCGCCGAACGTTCCTAAAAAGAGTCGCTTCGGAAACAAGATCACACGTCTGATGCTGAAAGCGACCTGCGGAGTAAGCGTCACCGATTCGCAAACCGGTCTGCGCGCCTTTTCTCCCGAAGCACTGCCGCTTATGCTTGATATACCTGGAGAGCGTTTTGAATTTGAAACAAATATGCTGATTGAATCCAAAAAGCGCGGTATCTCAATAAGCGAAGTCCCGATCAAAACAATATACAACAATAACAACAAGGGTACTCATTTCCGCCCGTTCAGAGATTCTCTGCTTATATACAAGGAGCTTTTAAAGTTCTTTCTGTCGTCCGGGATCTCTTATGTTATCGACATCTCCTTATTCTACATATTTACCATTACCCTTGCAATTGATTCTTCTCAGCTATTAATTTATGCTTCAACCGTGCTTGCCCGTGTAGGCTCTTCACTGTTCAACTTCACCATCAACCGAATAATAGTGTTCAACTCAAATACGAAGCTCGGCAAAAGCTTTGTCAAATACTACACACTATGCGTGATACAGGTCATTCTTTCGGCACTGCTTACTCACGCGCTTACGCTCGTTATTACCGCGGACAACCTGCTGATGCTCTGCAAACTGATCGTTGACTGCTGTCTTTTTGTTATCAGCTACCGCGTTCAAAGAACCTTAATTTTTTGATGATATATACTGTTTCGGTAAAAATATGAAAAAAGTAATTCTCCGTACGCTGGCGGTACTCGGCGTGCTTATCGCATATATTCTGATCTTTGTTTTCTGCGCAGTCACGGTAGTTTTCCGCGGACCTTCCCCTCACGCCAAAAATCTGCTTGTCAGTACGCTTATGGAAACAAGCGCGCTGAAATTTATCCCCCGCGCTTACTTCTCATCCGACGAGATCGAGACCATACTGCACGGTGACGATACTTCACGCATCGACGATTACATTGCCTCGCTTTCCGAACGCGATGTCACCATCCCGAAAAAGGACGACAGCGAGCAAAGCGATACTTTGCTCAATGACATAACCGTTGAAGACGTATACGGCGAGACATATTGCGGAAAAATGATGATAATTGCGGATCCGTCGCGCGTTTCGGTGCGCGTTGTGGATAAGTTCAATACCGGTACGGGAGGACTTTTACTCTCCGAAGTTGCCGCCGAAGACGGAGTAATTGCCGCTTTCAACGGCGGAGCGTTTGTCGATGATGGCGGTGCCGGCAACGGCGGTATGCCCCGCGGCGTTGTAATAAAGGACGGCAAGATCCTGAATGAAGCGTATCAGAACTTCCCTACTGTAATCGGTTTTGACAGCGACCATAAGCTTATTGTCGGAAATATGTCGGCACAGGCGGCGATCGACGCAGGAATCGTTGAAGCGGTAAGCTTTTGGCCGGTGCTTATTAAAAACGGCGTTGTGGTACCGCAATCCGGTACAGGAGGCGGCTTGAATCCCCGCACCGCCATCGGTCAGCGCGAGGACGGTGCGATCCTTGTGCTTGCGATCGACGGACGTCAGCCGCACTCGCTCGGCGCCACTTACAGTGACATTGCCTCGATAATGGAGGAATACGGCGCCGTTAATGCCGCCAACCTTGACGGCGGTTCGTCAACCATGTTGTTTTACAAAGGTGAAATGATCAATTCGCTCGGCTCGGCAGTCGGCGAAAGACGAATACCGACCTGCTTTGTCGTCAGCGATGTTTCCGCCGACGAATAACCTGCTACTGTACGGAGCTTATCATGTCAAGAAGAAAAAATCCTTTTGCAACTTTTCCGGCAATATTACTGTACTCGCTCGTTGTGTTTATTGCAATATGCGTGGTCTTTTCCGCATGGCTGACTAACTATCTCGCGGAATACGAATCGGCTCTGCCAGAGGTGCTCGCCGACAAAGTAACCGAAAGCTTCGAACGCGCGGATGCCGATGAGCTTTTCGACTCCGCGTCAAATGTTTCTGATATGGGTCGTGAAGCTTTTCGCGGATTCATCGGAGCAATACTTGATCCGAATGACTTTTTCACTTACGCCGCTTCAAAATCGGGCGACAATATTACCTATGACGTTATCTCAAAAAACAAAAAGATCGCGTCTTTTGCTCTGACAAAAACCGGAGAGCTGACCGAGCATGGTTTCCCGCTTTATTCGGTCGGCGCGCCGACCTACTATCCGCAGTTCACCTACACGGTCACTGCGCCCGCCGAATGTGAAGTAACCTTCAACGGCAAAACGCTTGAAAACGCGGTCGAGATCTCGCGTATTTCTA
>DHJP01000020.1:0-2246 GCA_002404395.1 Clostridiales bacterium UBA4717 | reverse complement strand
ATTTCTCCGTACGTCGAATATGACGGCAGTGAATCCGCAACCGTGAAATATACTGTTGACGGCTTGAATTATGCGCTTGAGGTCACGGCGATGCCCCCTGAGGGAATGACCTGCAACGTATCGCGAGAAAACGATGATTTTACGGTGGTTTACGTTCCGGATCCTGCCGAATGTGATGCGATCCGTGAAGTTGCAAAGTCCGCTATCGGCGAATATGTGCTCTTTACCACCAAGCGCGGCACGAGCTATCTGCCGTTCTTGAAATATGTACATAAAGACAGCGATCTTAACCGTCAGGTAAAGCTGTTTGACAACACCTGGAGCTACGGCTACACCAAGGACGAATATAATCGCTTTGAACTTACCGACTTTGAAACGTATGCGCCCGACAAGTATTCTTGTGAAGCGGACGTGATCTACACTATCTACCGTTACAGCGGTTCTATGGATTTTGATTTCAATTTTAAGCTGTATTTTATTAAGGACGATGGCACATGGAAGCTTTACTCACTTTCCAGAGTCATAAAGAAATGATCCGGTGGCAAAAAACGGAGGTCCCAGACGAATGAAAAGGCTTTGCCGCGCCGCATTTGGTATACTGCTTGCGGCAATTTCGCTTGCTTTGGCTTTGACTGCAAATGCAGAAAAATACGATTCTGTCCGCACCCTTCCCGATGAATACAGGCTCGAAGTTGAACTCGGAATATATGATTACGGCAGCATCGGCGCGTTGGCTGACCAAAGCCGCTACAAAAGCGTCAAACTCCCTGCCGGTACTTTTATCAGAGTGACCGCATGGGAAGATATCGGATATCTTGAGGTAACATTCTTCAAGNNTACACGATTTGGGCTGACGGCGATGAGATCGAACGTAATTACGGCTTTGTTCACGACTGCACCGCCCTGCCCGAAGGGTCAAGAAACCTCCAATTATATTTTCCAAACGGTGCGGAGTTGTCCGAAATCACGGCGTATAGATCCGGTGAGCCGCCGGCAGAACTTCAGTTGTGGAATCCGCCGCTTGATAACGGCTGCGATGTTCTCGCTTTCCCCACCCATGCTGACGACGATGTGCTCTTTATGGGAGCGCTTATCGCCTCGGCTCGCTCTGAGGGCAGAACGGTTCAGGCTTGCTTTATTACCAACCATTACGATACAGCAGAGCGAACTCACGAAGCTTTGGACGGACTGTGGGCTTTGGGCGTGAGAAATTATCCGATCATCGGAAGCTTTCCGGACCTCTATTCGCGCTCACTCAGATACGCTGAATCTCAATATGACACGGACGCCATGCGCGGATATATTGTCGAAAGCATACGGCGTTTTAAGCCGCTTGTAGTGCTCGGACACGATTTCGACGGCGAATACGGTCATGGCGCGCATATGCTGTCGGCTAAACTTTTGTCGGAAGCGGTAACGCTTACAGATGACCCAAACTATTATCCCGAATCATACGAAAAATACGGCGGTTATACGCCGTGTAAGCTTTTTATCCACTTTTATAAGCAGAATTCATTTACATTCGACGCCAAAGCCCCCTCCGAACGTCTCGGAGGAAAAAGTCCATTTGAAATAGCCGAGTATGCCTATACTTTCCACAAAACGCAGCACAAATGGGATTTTGCCGTCACTGATTACGGCACCCTTGACTGTCGCAAATGGGGTCTTTACTTTTCCACAGTCGGATACGACGTTGAGGCAAATGATATTTTTTGCAATATCCCGATTCCGGTTTCGGAAACAATAAATGAGGTACTGTCGGAGTACGAATGTCAGACATTCGTTTTGCGTGATATCGTTGCCGATAGCGCGGTGATCTATGACCGCTCGGGCAATGAAGCGGACAGCAAACTCGCTGCTCTGAAAACGGTTCGAGCACCCGAATCGATGATGCTCACCGCCGCAGCACTCTGCGGAATGCTTTTGCTTGTTGCGCTGATCCAATCAATATTTCTGCTCGTGAAAAACAGAAATAGCCGTTGAGTACGAAATCAACGGTCATTTAAGTAACCGACAAGCTTTAACGACTGTTTTAATTGACTATCAAAATCTATCTTAAGTCTGCATTTTATTTAAAAAAGCAGCGCCTTATCCTTTAACTTTTTCGGCGGTCAGGTCCTAACTCATAGTCCGTACGCGGTAAATCCATTCTATCAAGTGCTTGACCGCCGTTTTTTGCCTTTTTGATATGATTTGTAGGTTTGTCAATGATGTGAGACCAAAAATTTTGAAAAAACAAATGAGTT
>DHJP01000093.1:2286-7363 GCA_002404395.1 Clostridiales bacterium UBA4717 | reverse complement strand
CCTGCTAAGGGTGTAGGTCGGGATAACCGGCGCGAGAGTTCAAATCTCTCCTTCTCCGCCATTTTCAAAACTGAGCAATGACGCAAAATTCGGCGTCATTGCTCAGTTTTATTATACCATACGCAGGAAACTTTTGTCAAGGTAGGTGCATAAAGTGCGAATTAAGTTCCTTTGTCGTTGTTCGATTTTTGGTGTATAGCAAATGTGTCGCTTTAGACTTCTGTTTACTTATATCGTAATTTAATTGCAAATATTTTCCGAATGTTTTCAATGATATATTGACTTTAATCGTAATTATGAGTATAATATTATTTAATTATGATAGCTGAGGTAAGTGTATGGATTATATGACTGAACTCACCGCTATTGCAAAAGCGCATGGCGGAATTATTGAAACGAAAATAGCAGCACAACACGGCATCTCCAAAGCGATGCTTTATAAGCTGTGCAAAGATGATAAAATCCATCGCATTGTTAAAGGTCAGTACATTCTTCCCGATGATATGCAGGACGAGTTGCTGGCGATCAGCAATCGATCTGAAAAAGTCATTTTTTCTCATGAAACGGCACTTTACCTTCATGGTATTTCTGATCGCACACCGTTTGAACATACGGTTACTGCACCGTCCGGTTGTATTCCATCAGCTGCAATAAAATCCGAATGCAAGGTATATTACATCAAACACGAATTGTTTGAGCTTGGCAAAACAACGCTGAAGACGCCTGCAGGAAATGATGTCACTGCATACGATCTTGAACGCACAATCTGCGATGTCATTCGCAGCCGTAACAAATTGGGAACAGAAACATTCCTTGCGGCATTAAAACTGTATGCTGCTAACCCAAAGAAAGATTTGAATAAACTGAACTCTTACGCAAAACAGTTGCGTGTTGAAAAAATATTGCGTCAGTATTTGGAGGTGCTTCTGTGAGTAAAGCAATGAGTCTGAAAGCGAAAATTCGCAATATTGCAAAACAGAAGAATATCCCTGCACAGGTCATTTTGCAAAACTATATGTTTGAGCGTTTGCTTGTCCGCCTTTCCGCTTCCGAATACAAAGAAAAGTTTGTATTAAAGGGCGGTATGTTGGTAGCTGCCATTGTCGGACTCGACAACCGCGCAACCATGGATATGGATACCACGCTCAAAAACCTTCCTCTTACACCGGAAGCAATTCGCAGCGCTTTGGAAGAAATTTGTGATGTTCCTTTTGACGATGGTGTGGTGTTTGAGATTGGCACAATCTCCCCCATCCGTGAGGATGATATTTACGGTGGCTACCGCGTGATGATGAACGCAAAGTTTGATACCTTGCTCACACCGCTGAGCATTGACGTTTCCACGGGCGATGCCATCACGCCCCATGCAATATCGTATCAGTTTTCGGAAATCTTCGACGATGAGAAATCCTACGAGCTGTGGGCATACAACATTGAAACAGTTATTGCAGAAAAAGTAGAAACCATTTTGCGGCGTGGTGTGTTCAACACCCGTCCAAGAGATTTTTATGATGCCTACATACTGACAACAACACAGAAATTTGATAAGGCGGTGTTCGCAGAGGCGTTAAAGGCAACGGCAAATCATCGTGGAACTTCAGAGCAGATCGCGGATGTACCTGCTATCCTGCAAAATATCGAAGAAAGCCCGGAGCTCAAAACGATGTGGGATAAATACCGCAAGCAGTTTGGCTATGCACAGGGTATTGAGTATAACCAAATTCTGGTAGTGCTGAAAACGTTGATGGAATGATGCGGAGATTATTATGAGCACTTTAGAAATAAGGAAAACTAATGGAAAAATATATTCTTTTATTAGACAAAAGGATTTAGTATGCACCCCGCCAAAAATAAAAACCATGCTTTCGGCATGGTTTTTATTTTTATCAAACGGATTTGTCAAAGCGGTGTCGAGCCTACCGTTATTTCACGCTCGGCGGCAGGGCGGAAGGCCTGATCGTTACTTTATAATTCTTTTTGAAGGGACGTGAACGGCATAAAACTGCATGCTTCCGGTAAAGAGTATCTTTAAGTTATATTGATTATTGAGCGTAACGCTGACAAATATGCGTATCAAAGCCCGTATCTATCATTTGACCGGTACAGGCTTTGCTTTTTTCGTGCACGAATGATCCGTCAGCAGCTTTTTGTCCGAGGATCCTGTTGCATCGATCATCATATGCCGGATACCTTTTTCTTTTTTCGGTATTCAACCGGCGGCAGACCGAACTCCCGCCGGAAAGCAGATGCAAATTTGCTTTGGCTCTCATATCCCACATTGCCGGCGATCTCTATTACAGACAACTCGTTTTTCCCGAGAAGCTCTGCCGCGTACATCATGCGTTTGTGCGCTGTGTACCGTGAAATGCTCTGCCCGAACACGCCCGAAAAGTAATTCTTGATACTGCCTTCACTGATACCGAACTGCAAGGAAAATTCCCGCACAGTGTGCGAATGTGACAGGTCTGCCGCAATGATCGATTCGATCTGTCTTGCGATCTCCACCTGAAAACGCGTGTAATAGACCTGCTTGCCTCCCTTTGGCAGCAGACGGTCATATAATAGTATGGCAAGCAAGTCGATCACCCCGGTTTTCATTCCGACCTTGTTTGCAGGATCGTCCTCACTTTGCAGTACGTACAGTCTTTTCAACAGTTCCGGCGCAAGCGGCAATGTGGCGATAAATGTATCTCCGCCCTTACAATAACGCTTGCTCAGCTCCTCTGTATCGAGCCCGAAATAATCACGCAGCACCGCAACGCCGTCCCGAACCGCTTCGGGATCAATAAACAGTTCGATTCCTTCATACAATCCACCAGGATAGACGTATTGACACTGTGCAAATTTCTCCGTAAGTGAGATCTGTCCGGCTGAGAGGAATACGCTCTTGTTATCATTCAGCATGACCTCGCATCTGCCGCGAATACAGTAGTTGATAATGAGCGGTCCATTGGCATCGGGAGTTGATCTTCGGAGCTTTGGCGCCGGCCACGACGCCGAATGTACCTCGATCACAGCCAAAGTGACCCCTTCGAACAAAGGCACAAATTGCATTCTGCCGTTTCCGCTTTCGGTCGACAGGATCAGCTCTGCATATTCTTCGTTCACGGTGACGCTGACGCCGGGAAGGCGTCGACATTCTCTGAATATTTCGGCTGTATTCATATCGCAATTCCTTTCAAATTTTCGATTATATAATTCAATGTCATTTCGGGACTTGATTGACCGTTCGGAATAGACATTTCCAATGCTGTCTGATATAATACGGATTTAGTTAGCACAAACTAACCAATTATATTCCGGAGGTCATATCATGAACAACAAAATGCAGGCAAAAGACCTGATCAACGTAGGTCTGTTTACCGTTCTTTACTTCGTACTCGGATGCTGTGTTGCAATTCCGATCGGTTTTGTCCCGATCTTTCTGCCGATACTCGGCGCGCTTTGGACGCTTATCACCGGCATTCCCTTTATGCTTTTTGCCGTAAGAGTCAAAAAATTCGGTATGGTAACCATTATGGCAGTACTGTCGGGTCTCCTTATGGGGCTTACGGGCATGGGCTTCTGGGGCATCCTGACCGGCGCCGTGTTCGGCTTGCTCGGAGACCTTATTATGAAGTCAGGCAGCTATCAGAGCGCCGGGAAAACGATCCTCGGTTACGGTGTGTTCAGTCTTTGGATGGTCGGTACATACATCCCGATGTATTTTATGGTCGAGCAGTCCCGTGCCGACTTTGCAAAGAGCTTCGGCGATGAATATGCCGATAAAGTGATGTCGGTCATGCCGATGTGGAGCATCGTCTTTGTCATCGCAGCGATTTTCCTTTTTGCGCTACTCGGAGGACTGATCGGCAAGGCAATTCTCAAAAAGCACTTTACCAAAGCCGGAATCGTCTGATGGATCAGTTCACGCACACCGCAAAACGCCGTGGGTTACTGTTTGATCCCCGCACAAAGCTGTTTATGCTGATCACCGTAACGTCGCTGATGCTGTCAACCGGCAACAGCGGCGTTATGAATATTGTAAAGCCCGTGCTGAGCGTGATCCCGTTTGCACTGCTGCTGAGCGAACGGAGGTGGAAAACGGCAGTAAAATATCTTGTATTGTACATTATCTGCTTTGCACTCGAACGCATAGCGCTGCATATGCTGTCCGGAATAACATCCTTTGTTCTGCTTGCTGTATGCTCGATCATGACACGCTTTGCACCCGGATTTATGATGGGAGCTTTCCTGATCGCAACGACCTCGGTAAGTGATTTTATTGCCGCAATGAAACGTATGCACATCACCGAAAAAATTGTGATACCGCTGTCGGTGATCTTCCGCTTTTTTCCGACGATAGGAGAAGAAAACTCCGCTATCAGTGACGCTATGCGTATGCGCGGCATCCGTTTCGGCGGGAAGCACCCCGAAAAAACGGTCGAATACCGACTGATACCGCTGATGATCTCGATTGTAAAGATCGGCGATGAGCTGTCTGCCGCCGCACTCACAAGGGGGCTCGGCGCACCGGTAAAGCGTACGGACATCTGCAAAATAGGTTTTCACATTCAGGACATTATCATGTTTGTGCTGTGTATTTCGGGCTTTGCGCTGACCCTTGGGAGCAGGTGGTTTTCATGATAGAAATAAAAAATGTTTCATTCCGATACAGATCGGATGTCGCCGCAGGCGGGATAAAAAATATCGACCTGTCGGTCCCCGACGGGCAGATCGTTGTTCTCTGCGGCGAGAGCGGATGCGGAAAGACAACGCTCACACGACTGATAAACGGTCTGATACCGCACTATTTTGAGGGTGAACTGAGCGGCAGCGTGATCATCGACGGATGCAATGTGTCAAAGCAGCCGCTCTATGATACCGCAAAGCTCGTCGGCAGCGTTTTTCAGAATCCCCGTTCGCAGTTTTTCAATGTAGACACCACAAGTGAGCTTTCGTTCGGCTGTGAAAACCTCGGAATGCCGAAGGAGAAGATATTGCAAAGACTGCATAAAACCGTTTCGGCACTCAAAGCAGAAAAGCTTCTTGACCGCAGCATCTTTGACCTTTCCGGCGGAGAAAAGCAAAAAATCGC
>DHJP01000093.1:0-2225 GCA_002404395.1 Clostridiales bacterium UBA4717 | reverse complement strand
GACGAGCCGTCCTCAAACCTCGATTCCGATTCTATCGCCGATCTGCGTGAAACCGTTGCGTATCTGAAATCGATAGGAAAGACGGTCATCCTTTCCGAACACAGGCTGTATTATCTGCGCGGAATAGCTGACCGATATGTTTATATCAGAGACGGCAAAATCGCCGGCGACTATACTGTCGGGCAGTTTGAGCGCATCCCGGAAGCGGAGCGCCGCAAAATGGGTTTGCGTACAAATATGCTATCCGCATTGACCTTTGATGAAAGACCGGTGCCCTCGTCGGCTTCGGCTCGGCTTTCGGATTTTTGCTTCGCCTATAAAAATGCCTCTGAAACACTCAAAATCGTTTCTGCTGACATTCCTTACGGAGGGATCATCGGGATCATCGGTCACAACGGCGCCGGAAAAAGCACATTTTCACGCTGTTTCTGCGGTCTTGAAAAGCGCTGCGGGACAGTCAGAGCCGACGGCATATCCTACCGTGCACGGGAGCGGCTCAGGAAATGCTACATGGTCATGCAGGACGTCGGGCATCAGCTGTTTACCGAAAGCGTTCTCGACGAGGTGCTTATCAGCATGGCGGAAGAGAACGGAAAAGAAGCAGCCGCAATTCTTGAAAGACTTGACCTTTCAGCATTTTCCGACCGTCATCCCGCTTCACTGTCGGGCGGACAGAAGCAAAGGCTTGCAATTGCCTCTGCCGTTGCCGCCGAGCGTTCCGTGATATTTCTGGACGAGCCGACAAGCGGGCTCGATTATCGGCATATGATGGAGGTAGCCGGACTTCTGAAAACACTGCGCGAAAGCGGAAAGACCGTATATGTCATTACGCACGATCCGGAGCTTATCTGCGAATGCTGTACCGACATCATTCAGCTTGAGAGCGGGATCATAAAAGAAACCTACCCGATGGATGCCGCCGGAACGGACAAAATACGCCGCTTTTTCCGCATAGACGCATAAAACAGCCGACTCTGACGGATCACACCGCCCTATATCGGGCGGTGTGTTTTTTGCCGATCGGCAAAACCGCATTCACCGCGAGACTTCAAAACTCACATCAGTCATCTGACCGATACGGACCTTGTTTTTTATTGCCGCTAAATTTTTTGCAAATCTTTGTACTTTTCAAGCGCAGGGCTTTTGTCCCCGACATACCAATAGTCGCAGCAGCTGCCGCCGAGCGCTTCGGTCTGCGTGCGGATAAGTCTTGCGTGCATGACCTCGGCAAGATAATGGTCGGTCCTGCAAAGATACGGCAAAAGCTCCCCGTAGCCGTGTTCTTTTGCGTGCTTTGCGATGGGACAGCCGACAAGGTGAAAAGCAAATCCCTCTGTGCGTTGCTCGGGGTTTATCTCCACGCGCCAGCTATCCGTCCATTCGCCCTTTGCCTGATGCTCTTTCTGCATTCGGATGAACTTGATATATGTCTTTTCAAACAAGCGGTACGGCCATTTCTGACGGTTTCCGTCCACGAATTTACCGAGAAATTTCATTTTGTCGGTCATTCGCCGCTTGATCGCAAGCAGCGCTTCACCGTCAAGCCTGTGTCCGCTTGCCTCGTAGAAGGACAATATCGTGAACCAATCCAGCATATTCTTTGCCATTATGTTTTCGCCGAGGTCGGGCATATCCTTCATGAATTCGAGGTAATGCTTTTCGGCTTTGCCGAAGATCTGCTCGGCTTCGTCCGGATATTGCTCCCGACAGCAGTTTTCATACGGTTTTGCGTATTGTGATCTCGCATAAGCTCTTTTCATATTGATTTCCTTTCACCAACGGGACATACCTCCGGCACTTACGGATGTTGTTTCACTCCGTATATGCCTCGTCCGCTTTATGGCTCAAAGCGCCGTGACGACCGCGGCTGTCAATGCGGCGACCGCAGCGAACAACGGGATCCCGCGCAAAAACGATCCGATATGCTTTTTCGGATTCCGATAGTATTTCTTTTCCGGCAAAAACGAGAAACGAATGCGTTTGGTATTGCGCCACCAGAGCAGATCGATCACCAAGAGATCAAACACGCCCAAGCCCTCGCCGAGGGCAAGAAAATACCAAAATGCAGACAGGTAACCGTCAAAGTTCAGCACGCTTTTCAGCGCAAGCCCCAAAACAGAAAACAAAACGGTAAAAAGAAGAAGATTGCTGAGCAAAATGACAGCGATGGATTTTGCTTTCGGAACAGCCTTTCCAAGCTGAGGGTCGCTTCGCACACGGTTCTG
>DHJP01000168.1:420-2501 GCA_002404395.1 Clostridiales bacterium UBA4717 | reverse complement strand
CATCATTGACAAACCTACAATAGCAGAAAAACACGCAAAAAAAGATTTAAAAGCCCATATTGCCGACGGGTTTTGAAAGTGACATTTTGCCGCTTGGCGGCACAGTTTTGCTTTTTCTGATTTTTGCGCAAGAATACTTGACCTTGCGTAAAAATAATGATATAATAAAATTTATGAAGATAAACGCTTGAAAGACAAGGATTGATACATATGACAATTGCGGAATCGGAAGTGATATACGAGTCGGATTCGGTTGAAGAGACCGAAAAGCTCGGCGCGAAGCTTGCGCCGACTGCGGCAGAATTCGGCTTTGTGGCGCTTTTCGGCGGACTCGGCGCAGGCAAGACTGCATTTGTGCGGGGACTTGCCTCGGTGATCGCAAACGGTGCGCAGGTCTCAAGTCCTACCTATGCGATAGTGAATGAATACGCGCCCGCCGACAGCCTGGTTCCCACACTGTTTCATTTTGATATGTACAGGATAACCGACGAGGACGGGCTTGCTTCAATAGATTTTGACGGATATTTCGAGCGGCACGGGGTCATAGTTACCGAATGGAGTGAAAACATCACATTCGCGCTGCCTGAGCGTTATCTTAAGGTCGAGATCCTCCCCGAGGGGGACAAGTCGAGAAAAATAGTTGTAAGCGAGTGCCGCGGTTAGGCTTATGTGTATGTGTCGGCTACGCCGATTTTTGGGTCGAGATGAGGATTTTTGCGCTTGATGCGTGCACTGCCGACGGCAGTGCGGCGCTTATTAATGATAATATCGTTGCGGCGTCAGCATTCGTGTCGGGCGCGCGCACTCACGGCGAAACGCTCTTGCCGATGGTGAAAAGCGTGCTTGACTCGGCATTTTGTACGATTGATGATATTGATATGTTTGCCTGCACCGTCGGTCCCGGCTCGTTTACCGGGATCAGAGTGGCAGTGTCTATGATAAAAGGCTTGGCATTCGGCAGGCAGAAGCCCTGCGTTGCGGTTTCATCGCTTGAGGCATTGGCTTACGGCGCGCTTGAGCTGTGCGCTGTGACCGTTCCGGTCTGCGATGCCAGACGCGGAAATTTTTACAATGCGGTATTTATGAGCGACAGCGGCTCTCTTATGCGCGAATGTGAGGATCGGCTGACCGACGGCGAGATGCTTGCGCGTGAAGTGCTTGAGCGAGCGCGTACGAGCGCGCGTGAGCTTTGTTTCGTCGGCGACGGGGCTTTGCGGATGAGAGAACTTTGCGCATCACTCGCCGAAGAATATCCGAGCGTGAGTATCAGATGCGCCCCCGAGCTTGTGACGCATCCGCACGCGGCTTCGGCGGCGCGCGTTGCGTATTTACATTACGCTGACATGAGCTCCGAAGAAAAAGCGCTCTGTACCGATGAGCGTCTGGCGGCGCTTTATCTGCGACCCACGCTTGCCGAACGCGAGCTTGAAAACGGAAAAAACGAGAATAAATAATATATCGGCTCTGCCGACAGGAGGAAATATGAATAAAATTGCGATCGGCTGCGATCACGGCGGCTATGCACTGAAGCTTGAGATCGAAAAAAAGCTTGACGAAATGCAGGTGGAGTATACCGATTTCGGATGCGACAGCGAAGAAAGCGTGGATTATCCGATATATGCGGACAAGGTATGCGGGGCGATAACCGATAAAAGCCATACGCTCGGAATACTTGTATGCGGCACCGGCATAGGTATGAGTATGGCTGCCAACAAGCATAAGGGGATCAGGGCGGCTTGCTGTGCCGATACTTTCAGCGCGCGCATGACGCGTATGCATAACGATGCCAATGTGCTTTGCCTCGGCGGCAGGGTGATAGGCGCGGGACTTGCCTGCGATATGGTTGAGTTGTTTGTGACTACCGAATTTCTCGGCGGACGCCACACACGCAGGATCTCCATGTTCGACGACATCGTAAGCAAGTGACGGTTTGGTTTGACAATATCGGGTCTCAGAATCCGACGTACAAAGGCAAGCGGAGTCCCGGGCTTTAATCAGTGAGTCCGGTGCTTATGCCGTCCGAACGGGTCCGCGGCAGGTTTTGAAATTAAGGAATATTTATTGAGTCGGCTACGCCGACA
>DHJP01000168.1:0-358 GCA_002404395.1 Clostridiales bacterium UBA4717 | reverse complement strand
TAATGGCTGCCGGAATGGGCAGCAGATACGGCGGTCTCAAGCAGATCGACCCTGTTACGCCGCACGGAGAGTTTATTGTCGATTTTTCGATATTCGACGCGGTGCGTGCCGGGGTCGATAAGGTGGTTTTCATAATAAAGCCCGAAAACTACGATGTTTTCAGAGAGACGGTGGGGGCAAGAATCGAAAACAAGGTAAAGGTTGAATATGTGTTCCAAACGCTTGACGATATTCCGGACGGATACGTTGTCCCCGAGGGAAGAACCAAGCCGTGGGGCACCGGTCAGGCGGTGCTGTGCTGTAAAAATAAGGTGAACGAACCGTTTATCGTAATTAACGCCGACGATTTTTACGGCGC
>DHJP01000138.1 GCA_002404395.1 Clostridiales bacterium UBA4717 | reverse complement strand
GCCCACAGGCTCAAAACCGTCCGTCATGCCGATCAGATCCTTGTGGTGGACAAGGGACAGATCGTCCAGCGCGGCACACACGAAAAACTGATGAAGCAAGACGGCATTTACCGCCACTTTATCAGCGGTCGTGAAAAAGCTGTCGGCTGGAAGCTAATAACTAACAAAACAGTTTGACCCACACAGCGGCTATCGGAAACGGTAGCCGCTTTTTTGTTTTGAAAAGTGCTGGACTTACGGCACAGACTGTGGTATGGTGTTTGGCTTGGATCTGAGAGATTCGAACAAAAAAGTTTTAAAGGGTGCTGTGCGGATAACATAAATTTGTACGGTTTTGCTTTTTCTTATTTGCCTTTACTGAAAATATATAAATAATTAAGTCTCCCGCGGGGCGCGGCATCTCCGTTTTGGTAAAAATCCATCACATCGTTTTCCTGCATATTGTCCGACCATTTAAATTCAAACTCAAAATCATTATTTGCAATGCCGAGAGCTTTCGCGGACGCTTTTATGTGCAATTTATTTTCAAATATACCGCACTCTGCCGGACTTAACTTTTCCCAAGCAAAATGGTCGTTCTCCGCACATCTATACAGTTCCGCATTACCGGTCGCATTTATTTCAGCCATAAAATCGTACTCGCTCCACCTTGCGTGAGACGATCCGCGCGTATTTAAAAACAGTCTGATCGGTTTGCCGCCCGAAAATACAACATTATTTACAAATTCGGCAAAAAAGCAGAGGCTTTCGCCGTCATATGCAACTTTAAGCCGCTTAAACTCGTTTCTGCCCGTATAGTTTTCATATCGTCCGATCGCGTCATAAGCCTTAAACGAGCGCGGCGCAACATCTCCCGTATACTCGCGATATGCAAGCGCAACATCATCCCACTTTGAAAAATCGCGCGAAATATCAATACTGTGCATCTGCGTTTCGGCTATCGGCTTATCCATGCCCTTGAATCTGCGCACGAAAGAGATCAGATGCATATAATATGCGTCCTTATATCCGCCCTTCATCGGTTCAAGGTCACGGCTGTATTCTTCGTTAAACTCATCCTGAAGGCGGATAGGATAATCATCCATAGGATAAAGCGTGTTTGTTTCACGTGTCAGAAAAGGAACCAACCACTCGTTCCACTGAGTAACAAACGCTACGGGGGCATCGCTGTTAAGCGCGGTCTGCGCCTGCTCTTCAAACTGAAATCCGTAGTGCGATGCGTTTTCACGCGTATCCTTCGCGCCGTCATGCCATGATCTGCCGATCATCGGGACTCCGTAAGCGGCGTCTCCCATTCCTCGGAAACCGTAATCCTTATCCGAGCCGTACGCTACCCTGCAAACGCTTACCGCGATCTCCTCAGGCCTGCCGTCTTCGTCAATTGCAACCTTTTGCTCGGTTCCCCATGCCCAGGTATTAGGTGCCTGCGGCACACCCCAGGTCGGACTGCGCCATGTGAAAAAGTCTCTCACCTCGTCGGGCAACGAACGCATGGAGTGACATATCATAAGCGGCTTGCCGTTCCAATAAAAATACAACTCCGGATACAGGCGCGGCTCGTAAAGCTGTTCCCACAGATCCATCAGATTACCTGTGCCGCAGCCGCGTATGCCGGGAGCGGTATAAAAGCACACCTTCGGAGCTTTGAAGCCACGGTTCATATATTCGCGCAGTATTTCAAAAAGCGCAAGATATGACTTCCTGTACGTAAAGCCGTTTGTTACATCAAAAAACAACACATCTATGCCGGCATCAATAAACATTTGTACGTGCCGACGCAAAACCCACGGATCCTGCGAAACATAGTATCCGAAAAGCGGTTCGCCCCAATGCAACATCGGCGTATGCTCCGCAGGCGGCCATACGGGACTTTCCGGATGCTCCATTGCGTCCGGCTGTGCCTCCAGGATTTTTGTGATATCATAAGGACCCTGAGTGCCGTGATATAAGAGCCACAGATAGTAGAATAACCCTACGATCTTTCCTTCCTTCTTATCACCTGCCGTATCATATCCCGGAAGCTTTCTGCCAAGGTGATCCGTAGCCGAAAGATTTGACAAATTCGCGTAAATATCGCCCATATTTCCCCCTTGCCGCCGCAGGCGGCTCAAACTGCAATCGATAGCTTCCGCGTCGGCAACGCCGACGGAAAGGCAGGCTTTCGGACATTTGGCCGAAAACATTTGCGGTTTGACTTTATTTTATACTCATGTTATAATAATTTCAAGCACGTTTATTTTCAAAAAAGGTGGGCTTATTTCTGTGAATGATTACTATAGAATAATTGATTTTCTGGATAACAGTCTGATCACGCTGAAAAAATCAAACGAAACTACGTTTGTCGCTCCTCATTCGCATGAATTTATAGAGATGATATACGTATGCCGCGGAAACTCCGTGCATTTCAGCGGCGGCAAAACCAATCGGCTAAAATGCGGCGATTACATTTTTGTTGATTACAATACCGTTCACGGCTTTACCGAGAAAAGTCCCGATTTCAGCATCATAAATTGCCTGTTCGTTCCTCGTTTCGTTGATATGTCGTTAAAAAACTGCCAAACGCTTTCGGATATATTAAAAAATCATATGATAGGCGTGTTTTCCGCAGGATATGCCGAAAGCGTGTTTCACGACGATGACGGAAGCATAAAAAAGGAGCTTAAAAATATGCTTTGCGAGTTCCGCAAATGTCAGTCCGGATATATTCAGCTTATCAGAAGCAGTCTGATAAAAATAATTATATACTCTGCCAGAAAGACCGAAACGGACATTTACAGCAAAGACCCGATCGTTCAACAGATGATCGACTATACAAACAATAACTTTCAAAAAAGCGGCAATATCTCAAGTTTATCGGAGCGTTTGAACTACTCTGCATCAAGACTGAGCACGCTGTTCAAGCAAAGTACAGGTATGTCCTACTCCGAATACCTGTGCCGCACACGGATTCATATAAGCTGCGGTATACTTGCCGAAACCGAGCTTGCTGTCGAAAGAGTTGCCGCGCAGGTAGGTTACAGCGACGTTCGGGCATATCGAAAAAACTTCAAACGACTGATGCAAACTACGCCTTTAAAATACCGTATGCAGGCAAATGACCGCGGCTCCCGTTGATCGGACCGCGGTCATTTGCGTTTTTTATGCACCGGAGCGATTCCCGCAAGCCTTCTGCGGTAATCCGACGGAGCCTCGCCGGTATGATAGGCGTAGAAGCGCGTAAACGAATTCGGCTTGTCAAATCCGGAAAGTCTTGCGAGCTCGGAAATATTGTAATCGGAATATTCAAGCAAAAAGCGTATACGCGCTATCCGCTCATCCGCAAGCTCAAAACGCTTGCCCGCAACTTTTAGCCGTATCGGCAAATCCGACGGCAGAGCCATCGGCGCTCTCTGAAGCTCAGAATATCCGCGTTCCGTTTCGCAAGGCAAAAAAAGCTTCGTTTCCTCCGTTTTTGCCGCGGCCCGCTCAAGCCCTTTTTCTTTTATTAACGTCAGAAATGCCGTCAGGTAAGCTTCATCGCAATTATTATCGCATAACTTTTCGGCAAGCTCAGCCCCGAGTCTGCCGAGTCCGCCGACAAGCTTTCCGTAAGGCAGATTTGAAATATCGCTTTCAAATTCGATCAGATACCACGTTGCTCCGCACTCTCCGGAAGACGCGGTACGTATCCGCTCACCTGCCTTAAGCAGGACTGAAGCATACGGAGGAACCGTAAGGGCGCCAACGCTTGAAGTTACTTTCATTTCCCCGTCTGTCATAAACAGTATCGTATCATTTTCAAGCCTGCCCGCCCTGTGCCGCCACTTTTCCTTTATGTCGATTTCGGCACACATAATAAGCCCGGACATACGTTTTCCCCCTTTCACGATTGTCATTTAAAATTATATCATGTTATCTCCCGCAGGTCAACAAAAAACTCGGATCATTGAAAAATACAATCAATGATCCGAGTTTTTTATTGTCCGTGTCCGAGCTTTTCGATTTTGATTATGCCCACTGTCATATCGTCGCGCTTATTGTTGTTTTTTTCGGCGCTTTCAAGTATCTTGCGTGCCATCATCTCAAGATCCTGCTCAAAATCAAAGCTGATTAATTCGGTCAGCCAGGTGCTTTCCTCAAGCGTTGCGGCAACGCCGTCACTGAACATTACGATAATATCGCCGTTTTTCATGTCAAAATTTATCTGTTCGGCGTCGGTATCGCGAAGGATCCCTATCGGCAGTGTTTTGGACTGAAGCTTGTATATGTTGCCCTCGCGCAGAATAAACGAGGGGGCGGCGCCGCTTTTTACAAAGCAGCCTTTTCCCGAATAAAGATCAAGCTCTACAAGATCGACCGTTGCGGAACATTCTTCGTTTTTGCTTCTGATAAAGCCGTTGAGCATTTCGATCACCACCGATTTCGGGCAGCCCGCTCCGAGCAGTTTGGACAGGAAAAGCGTACACAGCTTTGAAGTGATCGCCGCCTCTCTGCCGCTGCCCATACCGTCGGAAATCAGAAAATAGCTGTACCCTTGCTCGGTCTCAAATGCGGAGGCGGTATCGCCGTTCGGCTCAATACCGCTCATTCTTTCGCTCACCGTTGTTGACGTCACCTTATACCCCGGCACACTTTCGCAGGTCAATGAAACAGAATCGTCGTCTATCGAGAACACGGGCGCGGAAAGCCCGGTTTCGCAGATATTCTCAAGTGCACGTTTAAGCTCAAGCGAACCGAGCCTGACCGCACCGAGATCTATTCCCGACAGCAGGATGTGCTTTTTTCGCTCACCGTATACATATATTCCGTCTGCATCAAAGTTCATATACCGTAATGCCCTTGCAAGCTTGGCGGCAAGCTCACGGTCAAAGGCATACTCGCCCTGCTTTTCACTTGAAGCGTTTGCAAGCAGCTTCGACATTGTCTTGTAATCTATTGCAAATACCGAAAGCCGATCGTTCTTTATAAGCTCTTCGAGCCGCTTTGCGTACGACAGGTTAATTTCGGACAGGATCTTCATTATGCTGTTGCACTTTTCGGCAAAATGAGTCGGAACATCGCCGAGCTCAACCCTGCCGTTACGGTCAAGCGCAGCTGTCAGCTTACCGATCGTGTCGGCGGTACCGAGCGCTTCTCTGCCGTGGCATACCGCCGTCAGCGGACAGGAATTGCAATATTTTTCGAAATCTCTCTCGCAGATACGCTTGAGGTTCATAATATCGGGGCGCTTGAGTTTGTCCGACAATGCCGCCACCGTTGCCGACAGCGAATCGAGCGATGCCGAAATGTCTTCAATCGATCTGACGCTGTCCGAAAGCTTCGCGTCGGCAATTATCGCCGCTTCGCTTGCTCTGAAATCTTTCTGTGCCTTTGACATGAAGCGTTCGGCTGACGGAAGCATATTGTAGTGACAAAGCGGCAAAAAGATCGCGCTTGACGCGGCAAGCTCGGGAAGCAGAGTCTGAAAGCTTGAAAAACCCGAACCGGCAATGCCGTACAGCAGTCCGACCGCACAGGCGGCGAGCACTGCGCCGAACAATGTGGTTCCGTAAAGAATTCCGGATGCAAAGCCCGCAAGCGCAAACATCGGAGCCATTGCCCTGCCGCAACCGAAGCCCACAAAAAGCCCTGCCACACAGCCTCTGAGCAGACCGAATTTCTTTGAAATATACAGCGTGATCAAAAACGCAGCCACTGTTGCAAGCGAAAAACCGAGTACATAGTAATTTCTGACTGCATATACGAGACTGAACAGAAACGCCGCCACACTCAGCTCGTAAATCGGCTTCAGCGGATTTTTCGATTCAAACAATACGTAATATGCATAGCACAACAACGGAGCGGCAACTACGCACGCGATCAGCCCGAACAGGTCGTAATATAAAAAACCGTCGGTAATAAGCCTTGCCAGACCGATTGAAAGGGAGCACACGATCGCCGCCAGCAATCGCAATGAAAACGGTTCGTTAAACAGCCGTCTGCCAAGCTCCTTCAGACGCCCGGCAGGCGACTGTTCGGGTAAAACGCGTTTTATATCGCTGTCTTCAAAGTCAAGCCAATAAGACAGCGCCGCACGCAGTATCACGCCTGCAGTATATACCAGAAAAAACGGCAGCGTTTCCGATCCGTGTGAGAACGCCGAAAGTATCAGTCCGGAGTAAATACAGAGAATATTCCCCGAAGCGGAGCATAAAAGCGCAATGCCGAACGGGTAGGTATCAAACGGCGCGCCGGCTCTGCCGAGCACATACGAAAGCGCTAAAAACAGCACTTTGACGATAAGCTGCCTGATCACACCCTTTATAAGCGCAAGCGTCATACCCTCCGAAGATTTTAACTTTTTTCCCACAGAGCCGCCAAAGTCCGCCACTGCCGCTTTAACATTATCGGTTATGTAGGAAAAAAAGCGATTTTGGGCTCCGCTTGGCTTGCTGCCGTTGTTTTTGTCCGTCATTTTTTAAATCCCTGCTTTCTTGCTGATTGCATATCGCACATTGAGAGCAACATTGCATTATTATTTTACAATAATCAGACGCAGGGTTTTGTCGAAATCGGTATGTATAATTATGGTGAAAAAACTCGTATATTATACAAACGGGCAGAATTATCGGAGAATATGGAAAAGTCCCGGGTCATTGAGACTTTTCCATATAAAAAATCCTGTATTTTTTCGCAGAGTGGGTTACTCTGCGAAAGAAATACACATTTCAATAGCTATAAATATTATTATATATGATATTTATGTTATTCATTTTACCCGTCGGTAAAATTTGTTATTAAGCTCTGCCATCTATCAGTGCACCGCAATATGCTCACAGAGAGGTGATATCAATGAAAATAAATTCTTCCTGATACCTGTTTATCTGACAGCAATTCAAACCACACGTAATAATTTGGAGGACAAAACATGATTCACACGAAAAAAATAACCTCGTGGCTATTGGCTTGCCTGATGATCGTCAGCCTGATTCCCATAGCAATTCATGCCGATGACGGACATGAATTTGTTACTCCGTTTGCTCTCTACGAGCAGACCGAACCCGAGATCTTCACTCCCGACACCTTTAACTTTGACACTCAACATAATTGTGTCTCTCTTGCATTTGCGAAGAACACCGAAGACGCTACATATGACTTTATGCGCGTTTCCGGAAACGGTACCGGGGCAGACGGCTCTCGTTTTACTTTCCCGACCGATGTTGAGATCTCTAAGCTCCCTGTAATGAGAGTCGTTTACAAGGCAAGTACCGCCGGCAAGCTAGGTATTGATGTATACTATACCGGTATCCCGACGCTTACAAAGCGTATGTGGGGTCTCAAAGCCGACTTTAACGCAAGCGAAACCTGGACCGACCTCTATTATGATTTCTCGGCTAACAAGCCTAACGGCGGTGAAAACGGTACTGATACGGTTGCTGCTGACTTCGTTTGGTCGAATGTTCAGAAGCTGACCAAGTGCGAACTTCGTCCGTTCGGCTCTACGCAGGCAGGCGACATCACCGGCAAGACCCTTGACATCGCTTACATCGGATTTTTCGCAGACAAAGCTTCCGCCGAAGCTTATGAGTTTGCATCAAAGACTCCCGCTGTTGTTACTCCCGTTGCTATGTACGACAAGGATAAGCTCAATATCACTAATGTAAGCAACTTTGATAATATTTCGTACAGCGATGCTTCCAAGTCCTGGACGCTGACTGCTCCGGGTACTCAGAATACAAACGACAACTTCGGATTTGACGTTAACTTTACCGACCTTCTCTTTAAGGACGCTAAGTACGCTAAGTTCGGTATCAAGCTTACAAACGGCAACCCCGCTGACAGTGATAATATCAACTGTGCCGTAATTATCCCGAACAAGGGTGTGTCTGCAAAGAGACTTTGGGGTCACGGAACCGCAATGTCGAGTGCTAAGGATACCTACAAGGAACTCATCCTCGATATCAACGGCACAAACGGTTACACAGGCGGCGACGGTATTACCGGTGCTGACGCTAACGCAGATGCGACTACTACCATCAACTTCCTCAGATTTAAACCCTTCGGAACTAATACCAATGCAAGTGTTACCGACGCTACCGTTGAGTTTACCTACATTGCATTCTTCAGCACTCTTGAAGACGCAACCAACTACGTATATGTTCCTTCGGAAGACGCTCCGAAGACCTATACCGTGACTTTCGTAGCTGACGATGCTGAATTTGAAAAGTATGAAAATGTAGTTGAAGGCACTGCTCTCGTATACCCGACCACCACTCCTACCAAGGAAGGCTACACTTTCAAGGGCTGGGACGTGGCTGCAGGTACTGAGATCACTTCGGATCTTACCGTTACCGCTCAGTTCGAAGCAGTTGACACGCATGAACACACGTTTACAAAAACAATAGTTCGTGCTGCAAGCTGTGAAGTAAGAGGCGTAGTGAAATATTCCTGCAGTTGCGGATATTCCTGTTTTGAACAGCTCCCGACCCATCCGAACCATGCAGAAGTTGTGATTATCGATGCCACCTGCGGCAGTGACGGACAGAAAAATATTATTTGCGCCGATTGCAAAACGATAATAGAAGCAGGAATCGCCATCCCGGCAACCGGTGATCACAAGCTTGAAGACAAGATCGTTGAAGCTACCTGTACCGAACCTGCAAAGGTCGGCAAGGTTTGCTCGGTCTGCGGCTTTGCCACCGATCTTGAAACCGTCGAAGGCAGCACCGCTCTTGATCACGATTACAAGATCGAGGTCATTGATGCCGACTGTACAAGAGGTCAAAGAGCCGAGTACACCTGCTCGCGCTGCGGCTACAGCTACATCGAACCCACCGAACTTGCTGACCCGCTCGGACATAAGTGGGACAACGGCAAAGTTACCGAACCCACCTGCACTGAGGGTGGATACACTACCTTCACCTGCACACGCTGCGGCGATACCGAAAAGCGTGATGCGACCGCCGCACTTAATCACGACTACAAGGAAAACATCATCGCTCCGACCTGCGGCACTACGGGTTACACCGAAATGATCTGCTCACTCTGCGGCGACAAGTACACTGTCGAAGGCAGCGAGACCGCGATCGACACCAATGTGCATGATTTTGTTGTAGACAAGATTCTCCGTGAGGCTGCCTGCAACAAGACCGGTATCGCTAAGCTGAAATGCTCGCGTTGCGGTACAAGCGGCGGCTACAAGACCCTCGCTGTTGAACATAGCTGGGACGATGGTAAGATCACCATTGAGCCTACCTGCACCGAAGCAGGTGAGATCACTTACACCTGCACGATCTGCGGCGCAACCAAGACAGACGTTGTTGAAGCATCCGGACATAACTACAGCAAAAAGAGAGTTGAACCCACCTGCGGTGAAGCTGGTGAGATCATCTACACCTGCGAGTGCGGCGATACGTATTCCGAGGAAATCCCGGCAACCGGTGATCACAAGTTCGAAGACAAGATCGTTGAAGCTACCTGTACCGAACCCGCAAAGGTCGGCAAGGTTTGCTCGGTCTGCGGCTTTGCCACCGATCTTGAAACCGTCGGAGGCAGTGTTGCACTCGATCACGCTTACGAGTCTGAAATTATCGAAGCTGACTGCTTACTCGGCGAAAGAGTCAAGTACACCTGCTCGCGCTGCGGCAACAGCTACACCGAATCCACCGGACTTGCTGACGCACTCGGACATAAGTGGGACAACGGCAAAGTTACCGCACCCACCTGCACTGAAGATGGATACACTACCTTCACCTGCACCGTCTGCGGCGCAACCGAAAAGCGTGATGCGACCGCCGCACTTGATCACGACTACAATGAAAACATCATCGCTCCGACCTGCGGCACTACGGGTTACACCGAAATGATCTGCTCACTCTGCGGCGACAAGTACACTGTTGAAGGCAGCGAGACCGCGATCGACCCCGATGCGCATAACATCGTAGCCGGAGATATTATCCGTGCTGCTACCTGCACCTCTGTAGGAATAGCAAGAAAGACCTGCTCGATCTGCAGCAAGACTTTCGGATATATGACTGTTTCGGTAGAACATAAATGGGGCGAAGAGCTCGTCAATGCGGACTCCACCGCAGTTTACCATATATGCACGGTATGCGATACGGTTGAAATAATTTATACATTTGACGGCTATGACCCGACTGTTCCGGTAGATCACGTTCATACTTATGAAGATAACATTACAGCGCCCACCTGCACCGAGCCCGGTTATACCACTCATACCTGCAAGTGCGGCAAGTCTTATGTTTCGGACGAAGTATCTGCGCTCGGTCACACTCCTGCCGAAGCGATCCGCGAAAACGAAACGGCAGCTACCTGCACCGAAGCCGGTTCTTGCGTAGAGGTTGTAAACTGCGCACGTTGCAACACAGAACTGAGCCGCGAGAACAAAACGCTTGAAGCACTCGGTCACACCCCTGCCGAAGCGATCCGCGAAAATGAAACGGCAGCTACCTGCACTGAAGCCGGTTCTTACGAAGAAGTTGTAAACTGCGCACGTTGCAACACAGAACTGAGCCGCGAGA
>DHJP01000111.1 GCA_002404395.1 Clostridiales bacterium UBA4717 | reverse complement strand
GCAAAATTTGTCGAATTTGGGTGTATAAATGTAGTTTTTTCGCGTTTGCCGTCACTTTTTATATTAAAATGTATTAAAGCAGGGGCTTGACCGCAAGCTCTCTGCCACAGGCGACTACCGTGCGTTTTGCGAGTATTTCAAGCGAATCGGCAAAAAAGCCGTCGTGTCTGACCGACTCAAAACTCTTTTTGATTATTGAAAGTTCGGTACATCCGAGGATTATGCGCTCGCATCCGTGCGCCTTGTAAAGGGCACCCAATTCAAGAAAATGCTGCTCATCGGGAAGCGCGCCTTTCTTGATTGAGTCGAAAATAAAACTTGTGATCTCACTTTGTATCTGACTTGACGGTGTTATTATTTCAACCCGCCCCTCGCCTGCACGCTGATAGGTACCTGCCCGGCAGGTGCCCTCGGTGGCAAACAGTACTGCGCGTTTGACCCCATCTGTCGCAAGCGAGTCTATTGTCTCATTTATTATGTTGAGTATCGGCACTTTCACCTCTGAGGCAATGCCGTCGTAGAAATAGTGAGCGGTGTTGCAGGGTATCGCAATAATGTCGGCTCCGTATGCTTCGAGCTTTTTGGCTTCCTCGACCATGATCGGCAACGGATCATCCTGACTCTTACCGAGAATGAACGCCGAGCGGTCGGGAGTCGAAGCGCGTGACGATATTACCATATCAATATGATCCTGGTCACATTCGGCGCTTGTCAGTGCGGTGACAAGTTCGTAAAAATACGCTGTGGCAAGCGGTCCGAGACCGCCGAGTATGCCGAGCAATTTGCTTTTTTTCATTTTTTTACCTTTCATGGTTTTGCGCATATTGCCGTGCGGTCACGACTTTGCAGCGGTGTTCAGTTTTTGTATTGACGGTACTTTTTATAATGGTTGAAAGTATATCCGAGTGCGTAATAGAGCCTGCGGATATCGCGGCGCGTGTCATAGGGATAAAAATATGAGGAAGCTTCGCGATGCTCGGATACGAGCTTTTTTACAAGCGCTTCGTTTTCGGTGCCACGGGTGTAGCGATAAACAATGCCTTTCGGCACGATATGCCAGAATATTTCATTTGTCACAAGCTTTGCGGTCTCGGACTTTACGCCGAACACGCGGTCGTCGGCTACAAGCTTTGCGAGATTCATACCGGCGGCGGTTACGTAATAATTGCTTCTGCCTTGTCGCATATTTATTTCAAATACGCGGTAGCTTCCGTCACGTTCATCAAATTTTATATCAAAGTTTGCAAAGCCGGTGTATCCGATCGAGTCAAGCAGGGAGGTAAAACGCTCAACGAGCTTCGGATTGTTGCAGGTGACTATTGCGGCATGGTTCCCCCGTCCTTTCGGAGTGTGTTCTTCAAGCAATACGTGTCCGAGGCAAGCCATTCTTACCCTGCCGTCAGCACCCGAGTAGGTGGTCAGCACGTGCATACGATCATCACCGCCGGGGATCATATCCTGCGCTACCACGGTATCCGGGTAGCCGGAGGCGAATATTTCGTTTAAAATTTTTTCGGCTTGCGCAGGGTCTTTCGCGGAATAAACCTTCTTCATTCCGTCAAAGGGGTGCTTCCAATATAATATGCTGCTTGAGGGCTTGACTATGATCGGATAATCAAATCCGAGCGCTTCGGGCGCAAGCAGTGAAGGATCAAAGCCCTTTGAAAAGACCTGTGTTTTGGGGTAGGGAACTCCATAGGCTTCGCACACCTTGTAAAAGTCGGCTTTGCTCTGAAAACGGTCAAAGTCACATTTTTTTGCATAAGGTATTATGAAATTTTCGGCTTCAAGTTCATCGCGGAAGCGGATCGCAAGTCCGGCGTAATCATCGGTGCAGGCAAAAAGCACAAGCTGTCGGTCATCGCCGAGTTGTTTTCTGAAGCCGCGAAGGGTGGAAATAAAGGTATCGGGATCATCTAACTTCGGCACAGCGGTGAATTTTACGATCTTTGAATACTTTGTACAACCGAGCTCCTGACGTCCGAAGGCGTACGAGAGCTTGCCGAAAGCCTCATGCACGGCGCGCGCGATATTATAGCAGTTCAGATCGGCGCCGATCAGCACGAAATCAAATTTATTATCCAAGCAGGTCACCCCCTCTTGCAGTTGACTTTTTCATCTATAAAGAAACGTTTGTACCATACAAGGAACGAAAATACCGTATAGATCTTACGTCCTCTGTCATGCGCACGGTCTTCATGCGCTTTGTGTTCGTCGAGAATTGCAAGCAGTTTTTCGGTATCGAAAAATTCCGATGCAAAATCGGCGGTAAAGTAGCTTTTTACAATATTGTAATACTTGTCTTCGCGGAACCAATAGCGTATAGGGACCGGGAATCCCTTTTTTTCACGGTCTGCCCATTCATCGGGCAGAGTACGGTTAGCGGCTTTTCGGAAAATATACTTTGTGGTGCTGTGCGAGAGCTTGAAGTCCGCGGGAAGGATTTTTGCCGTGTCAAATACGCGGCGGTCCAGAAACGGAACTCTCAGCTCAAGCGAGTGAGCCATACACATTTTATCGGCTTTGAGCAAAATATCGCCGGGAAGCCACAGATTCATGTCAAGATATTGTTTTTTTGACAGCTCATCGCGTGCCGCGGAGCGCTTGTATACGGGAGCCGTCAATTCTCTGACCGACGGTGCATTTCTATATGAAGCTTTCAGAATATCGGCGGCTTCATCGGGTGCAAAAACTTTAGCCTGTCCTATAAACCAATCTTCGGGGCGTCCCGAGTTTTTGATTATAAAGTCGTGACCTTTGAAATAGGGAAGATGTTTTGATACCGCCGCCGCGGCGCGTCTGACAAAGCCCGGTAGTTTGCGGTATTTTACAGCCCGCGCATTTTCACCGTATTCTTCATAGCCGGCAAACAGCTCGTCCGCACCCTCGCCGGAAAGCACAACGGTGACGTCGCGCGCGGCAAGCTCCGCCAAAAACCACAGCGGTACGGAGGAAGGGTTTGATTGCGGCTCGTCCATGTGATATTGAATGTCCGAGAGGGCATCAAAACATTCGTCTGCGGTAATATAACGGCGCACGTTTGTTATTCCGAGCTTGTCGGACAACTCAGCGGCATATCCCGTTTCATCGAACTTTTCACGCTTGAAGCCGACGGAAAAAGTCTTGTCCGGCATCAGGCAGGCGGTTATATAGCTTGAATCGACGCCGCCCGAAAGAAACGATCCGACTTTGACGTCACTGATACTGTGTGCTTTTACTGATTCTCTGACCGTATCGTCGATTTTTGACACAAGCGAGTCAAAATCGCCCGAAGCGGGAGCAAACTGAGGATCATAGTAGGATTCGATTGAAAGCTTGCCGTTACCGTTTTCATTCGTATAGGTAAAAAAGTGTCCGGGCAAAAGTTTGAACACGCCTTTGAAGAAGCTTTCTTCGCATACAGGGTACTGAAAGGTGAGGTATGGGGCGAGCGCTTTTTCGTTCACCTGCATTACAAAGTCGGGGTGTTCGAGGAAGCTTTTGATCTCAGAGCCGAAAATCAACTCGCGCTTATCGGTAAAGCCGTAATAAAACGGCTTTATACCGAAAGGATCACGCGCACCGAAAAGGGTTTGCGCCGATCTGTCCCAAATCGCAAAGGCGAACATTCCGCGCAGCTTGTTTACTATTTCCTTGCCGAATTTGCGGTAGCCTTCAAGCAGTACTTCGGTGTCGCAGGTGGTACGGAAGCTTGAGCCGAGCGCTTCAAGCTCAAGCTTCAGCTCGTTAAAGTTGTAAATTTCACCGTTGAATACTATGACCGATTCACCATCCGCACTCGTCATAGGTTGTGCCGCTTCGGGACGGAGATCGAGAATAGAGAGTCGGCGGAAGCCGAGGGCGATCCCGCCGACTCCGCCGCTTTCTTCACTTCCGTTTTCAATATAGAAGTCGCCCATATCCGGACCGCGGTGAACGATACGCTCCATCATCCGGCAGATTATTTCCTGCTTGTTTTCGATATATCCGGTGAATCCGGCAAATCCGCACATTTGATACCTCTTATGTTTTTTGATGTTTTGCTGTAATGACTGAAACGGCAAGTATCGACATCAGACTCGGAAA
>DHJP01000133.1 GCA_002404395.1 Clostridiales bacterium UBA4717 | reverse complement strand
TTGCAGTTTGTCAAGTACTTTTTTCAAGTTTTTTTCAAAAGTTTTTTCAGGAGCTCTCGCGACGCTTTCCGCTCGCTCTTCACCCGCTCCTTTTCTTACTCTTGTTCCTCTTCCTCTAGTACTATCTATACTCGCTTCTTCGGTTCGCCGGCTTCTCTTCACCCGCTCACCCTTCGCTCTATACTTTCCTCGCTTCCTTTCGTCAGCTCGCTTAGTATACCACATCCCTTTATATATTGTCAAGTGCTTTTGTATAAGTTTTTTGATATTTTTGGTGTTTTTTTAATAAACCATCTTTTGACCCTTGCTATTTCTTTGTTTATAGGAAAATTTACTATTGCAATTGCAGCAAATTATGCTATAATATATATTGTAGGAAAAGTTTGGCGGCGTTTTATACCCGTATAATTCCTTACGGAGGGTCTGATGAATTACAAAGAAGTTGTAAACAAGTTAGCTGCCGTCTGCCCCGAGTGTGCCGAATGTGAAGCCCGTTTGCTGCTCGAACACATTTTTGCGGTTTCGCCGGCACACATTTTAGCCGAACACGACCGTGATTATTCATCTGATGCACTTGACTCGGCAATTGCCCGCAGATTAAGCGGCGAACCGCTGCAATACATAATCGGCAAAACAGAGTTTTACGGACTGACCTTCCGGGTAACGCCCGACTGCCTTATCCCGCGAGCCGATACCGAGTTGTTGTGTGAGCTTTTGATAAGAAAGCTCCCGAAGAACGCACATTTTCTTGAGCTGTGCACCGGAAGCGGCTGTATTCCAATCGCAACTATCACAAACCGTGAGGACACAAGTTGTTTAAGTCTTGAACTGTTTGAGCCCACTGCTAAGCTTGCCGAAATCAATCGCAAGCTCAACAACATTCCCGACAGCAAGCTGAAGATCATTACGGGCAACGCGCTTGACACAGACTTTATTCTCCCTCTCGGCACCTTTGATGCAATAGTTTCAAACCCTCCCTATATCCCCTCCGCCGACATTGAATCGCTGCCGTCTGAAGTCCGTCGCGAACCGCGCGCCGCACTTGACGGAGGAGCTGACGGTATGGCTTTTTACAGACACTTTATCTCAAGCTACGGCTCAATGTTAAAGAATGACGGTTTTTTTGCGTTTGAGATCGGATTTGATCAAGCCGAAGCCGTGAGGGCTTTGTCGGCAAGCTTCGGCTATTCTTCGGAAATTTTTCGGGATTACGGCGGCAACGACCGCGTTGCCGTTCTGCGGCATATAATTTAATGTGTAAGATCAGCGTGGAAGCTTTATCGCACTCAAGTAAAATCCCGGAGTTCACGCTTAATTTTTTTGAGTCGGCTTCGCCGACATGAAAGATTATAATGAAAAAAAGTGTTTTGTGTATGTTCGGCGGCAGATCCGCGGAATATGAGGTCTCTTTGATCTCGGCATATAATATACTCTCGAATATTGATCGCGACAAATACGATATACATATGTTGGGAGTCACCCGCGACGGGGCATGGAAATATTATTCGGGCAATACCGAAGACATAAAAAATGACAAGTGGCAGGATGCCGCCTGCCCTGCCATGCTCGTTCCGGACTACGGTTCGAAAACACTGCTTATATGTGACGGCGAGATGCACAGCTTGCATATCGACGTTGTTGTCCCGATAATGCACGGAAGCTATTGTGAGGACGGCAGAATTCAGGGGCTTTTTGACATATGCGGGCTTCCTTACGTCGGTCCCGGCTGTCTCTCTTCGGCTGTATGCATGGACAAAACCGTTACCAAGCATATCCTCAATAATTTCGACATTCCGCAAGCAAAGCATATCTGCCTTGATGCAAAAACTGCAAACGAAAGCATAGACACATGCATTTCTGAGGTTGAAAGCATATTCGGCTATCCCGTATTCGTCAAGCCCGCCAACGCCGGCTCATCGGTCGGCACGGGGAAAGCCTTTGACCGCGAATCGCTTTCGCACGCGATCAGGTCAGCCGCAAAAATCGATTGCAAAATCATTGTCGAAGAATACATAAAAGCCCGCGAAATTGAAGTTGCCGTGATGGGCAACGACGATATAAAAGTATCGCGCTGCGGAGAAATTGACCCCGGAAGCGAATACTACGACTACGACACAAAGTACAAGACCGACACCTCACGCGCGTATATACCGGCGAGGATACCCGCCGAGGCGGAAGCGCAAATACGCAAATATGCCGAGACCATATATAAAACCTTGGACTGCCGCGGACTTTCGCGGGTAGACTTTTTCTACACCGATAACGGCAGGATAGTATTCAACGAAATAAATACGCTTCCCGGATTTACCTCGATCAGTATGTATCCGAAACTTTTCATGAACGAAGGTATGAGATACGGTGAAATTATAGACGCGCTGATAGAGCTGGCGCTTGAAACCGCCAAAGAAAAATACTGAAAGCACCATACCAAGAAAGGATACTGACGCCGAATTGCCCTGCAATGAGGCGCGGACTTGTAAAATGACCGAATATTCAGCCGGAACCGCCGATATTGCGGTGATCGGAGCCGGACACGCCGGCATAGAAGCTGCGCTTGCAGGCGCAAGACTCGGCTTAAAAACTCTGCTTTTCACAATGAACCTTGATTCGATCGGAAATATGCCGTGCAATCCCTCGATCGGCGGCACCGGGAAAGGTCAGATCGTATTTGAAATAGATGCTCTCGGCGGCGAAATGGGATACGCCGCCGACAGAGTCATGCTCCAGAGCCGCACGTTAAACTCAAGCAAAGGCCCCGCCGTTCATTCTAAACGGATACAGGCAGACAGAGCGCTGTATCACAGCCTGATGAAAGCCACTCTTGAAAACACTCCGAATCTGGTGATACGCCAGGCGGAGATCGTCGATCTGCGTACAACAGTGAGCGATGACGGCACCAAAAAACTCTGCTCCGTAGTAACCTCGATGGGTGCGGTCTGGGACGTATCTGCGGCAATCATCTGTTCCGGCACATATTTGAACGGCAATGTAATAATCGGCGAATGTTCACATTCCGCCGGACCTGACGGAATGCTTCCGGCAAATCACCTGTCAAACGCGCTGGTGCGCGAGGGTATTTCGCTGATGCGTTTCAAAACCGGCACTCCGCCGCGCGTTCACAGCGACAGTATCGACTTCACAAAGCTTGAGGTACATCCCGGAGAAAGCGAGATTACCCCGTACTCTGTGCGCACAAGCGAAGAGCTGCTTGCAAAACGCCCGGACATTCCCTGCCATATCGTTTATACAAATGAAGAAACACACAATATCATAAAAAAGAATCTCCACCGTTCGCCCCTGTATTCAGGAGCGATCAAAGGGATCGGTCCCAGATATTGTCCGAGCATTGAAGATAAAGTCGTAAGATTTTCGGACAAGCCCAGGCACCAGCTGTTTGTTGAGCCGATGGGCGAGAACACCAAGGAAATGTATATCCAGGGCTTCAGTTCCTCTCTGCCCGAGGAAGTGCAGATGCAAATGCTTCACAGTCTCAAGGGCTTTGAGAATGCCGAAGTAATGCGCAGCGCATATGCGATCGAATACGATTGTATCGACCCCACTCAGCTCTATCCTACGCTTGAGTTTAAAAAAATCAGCGGTCTATACGGCGCCGGTCAGTTCAACGGAACCTCCGGATACGAGGAAGCGGCGGGACAGGGGTTGATCGCCGGGATCAACGCCGCGCTCAAGATCAAAGGCGAAGAGCCGCTTATCCTGCCGCGCTCATCATCATATATCGGCACGCTCATAGATGATCTCTGCACCAAGGGCACGAACGAGCCTTACCGCATGATGACTTCAAGAAGCGAATACAGACTGCTGCTCCGACAGGATAACGCTGACAAACGGCTTACCACACTCGGATACCGCATCGGTTTGATCTCTGACGAAAGGTATTCCGCCTTTCTTGAAAAAGAGCGGCTGCTGTCGGGTGAGATCGAACGCATCGAACATACAAATATCGCTCCGAGTAGCACGCTTGATGAAATCCTTGCCGCGCACGAATCAACTCCCGTCAGTACCGGCATAAAGCTTGCCGAGCTTTTGCGCCGCCCCGAGCTTACCTACGACGCGCTTGCGCCGATCGACGCCGAGCGACCGAATCTGCCGAAGGCGGTAAAACTTTCAGCCGAAATTGAGGTCAAGTATTCGGGATATATCAAAAGGCAGCTAAGCGAGGTCGAGCGGCTGTCAAAGCTTGAAAAGCGCAAGCTTCCGCCAGACTTTGATTATTCCGCGATCACCGCGCTCCGTCTTGAAGCCATATCAAAGCTAAACTCTGTCAAGCCCGAAAACATCGGTCAAGCGTCAAGGATCAGCGGCGTCTCTCCCGCCGACATCTCGGTTTTGCTGATATATTTTGAAATGAAGCGAAAAAGCGGAGGGGACGGTGAAGCAAATGCTTGATTACACTGAATTTGCCGAAAAGCTTCGCTCTGCCTTTGCTCTTAACAAGCTTTCCGCCATGGTCGACGCAGACGAAGTCGTTCAAAAGTTTTATAAGCTGACGGAACTGCTGACATCGGTAGGCGAGACCACAAACCTCACCGCAATACGCGACATTGACGGTATCATTCTGAAGCACTATATCGACAGTCTCACGGATGAGACCATGTTTTCGCGCGGCTCATCGGTAATAGACATCGGTTGCGGTCCGGGATTTCCTTCTCTGCCGCTTGCAATAGTCAGAAGCGACCTTAAGCTTACCGCACTTGACAGTACCGCTAAGAAAATAGATTTTACAAAGCTTGCCGCAAAAGAGCTGAAGCTTGATAATCTTTCACCGATCGTCGGCCGCGCCGAAGAACTCGCCCACGCCGACTCCCGCGAGTGCTTTGATTTTGCTACCGCACGGGCAGTTGCAAGACTGAACATACTTTGCGAGCTCTCTCTCCCGTTCATAAAACCGGGCGGAAAATTCATCGCGCTCAAATCCAAAGACGCCGAAGAAGAAATCGCCGAGTGTACAACATCAAAAAAGAGCGACAAAAAAGACTGTTTGTCGCTGCTCGGCGGCAGACTTTCCGAAGTCAGACGTACAACTCTTGTCGGAGCCAAAGAATCGCTCGAACGCGTTGCCGTGGTTATCGAAAAACGCTCGCCAACTCCCGCGAAATATCCGCGTGCATACGCCAAGATAAAAAAGTCGCCGCTTTGACGCAGATTTTAAGAGTTGTATTTTTATATTTTTAGTAAATAATCGTTCAAATGTATATGATATAATAGACTTATAAAGTTTGAATATTAAAGGAGGAATACGCCATCGACACTATTGCAAAGCGCAATCGATTAAAAGCGATCCGCGATTCGATATGGGATAAGATCAAAGAATCGGCACTGTCCGTGCTTCCCATAGTAATAATCGTATTGCTTTTATGCCTCAGCATCTCTCCGATGCGTCCCGACCTGCTGCTCTGCTTCCTTATCGGCGCGGTGATGCTGATAATCGGAATGGGTCTGTTCTCGCTCGGCGCTGAACAGTCAATGACCCCCATCGGAAGCAAGATCGGAACCGCGCTGACCAAGACACGGAATCTGCCTTTGATCCTCGGAGTCAGCTTTTTGCTCGGATTCGCGATCACGGTCGCAGAGCCGGATCTTCAGGTGCTGGCACAAACCGTTCCGCACATCAACAGTACGGTCTTACTTATAACCGTCGGGATCGGCGTGGGAATATTTATGTCGGTATGTATGCTCAGGATCGTAACCGGCACAAGCCTGCGCCTGATACTTATTGTCTGTTATGCGATCGTCTTCGCACTTGCCGCATTTACCGACAAGGACTTTTTAAGTATCGCTTTTGATTCCGGCGGTGTGACCACCGGCCCTATGACGGTGCCGTTTATCCTTGCAATGGGCATCGGTGTTTCAAACATACGAAGCGATAAAAAAGCCGAAGCGGACAGCTTCGGTCTGGTCGCGCTCTGCTCAATAGGGCCGATTCTTTCGGTACTGTTGCTCGGATTCTTTTATAAAAGCGAGGGTGCAGTTGCGGAAGTTACGACCGCAACTTTTTCCGACACCACCGAGATCGGAAAAGGGTTTGTCTCTGCAATTCCGACCTACATGAAAGAAATGGCGATCTCCATGCTCCCGATCATCGCAGTGTTTCTGATCTTCCAAGCCGTTCTGCTCAAGCTGTCACGGCGAAACCTCGGGAAAATACTTATAGGTATCCTGTACACGTACATCGGACTTGTCCTGTTTCTTACCGGCGTCAATATCGGCTTTTCCGCACTCGGCGCAGAACTCGGCGCCGCAATGGCATCCGGTAATATGCGCTTTCTGCTCATACCGCTTGCCGCTTTGCTCGGTTGGTTTATTATATCCGCAGAGCCTGCGGTAGGCGTGCTTGAAAAGCAGATCGAATCGGTCAGCGCGGGCGCGATCCCGGGAAAGGTGATAAAGCTCAGCCTTTCGGCGGCTATCGCGCTTGCTATGGCGATCTCAATGGTCAGAGTTGTTACCGGCATATCCATTCTTTGGTTTTTGATTCCCGGATATGCGATCGCTTTGACGCTCTCCTTCTTTGTTCCGGATATTTATACTGCCATTGCATTCGACTCGGGCGGAGTCGCCTCGGGGCCGATGACCGCGACCTTTATGCTTCAACTGTTTACGGGAGCAAGCTTTGCGCTCGGCGGAAATATTCTGCGGGATGCGTTCGGAGTAGTGGCGCTTGTCGCGATGATGCCGCTCATATCCATACAGATCGTCGGATTTGTATACGGACGTAAATCAAAGGCTGCCGTTAAAGCAGAGGAATACGGCGACTTCGATATTGTCGAGCTTTGGGAGGAGCCTGCCGCATGAATTATATAATATCAATTATCAATCCCGAATCGCTGGCGACGCTTACCGAGCTTTGCGCACAGCTTGAACTGCCGCAAACGCTTGTCCTGCACGGCAAAGGTACGGCAGTGCGAAGCATGCTTGATCTGCTCGGTATCGAGTCAAACGAAAAACGCATCGTTATGGCTTTTGCCGATGAAGAAAACACCAAAAAGCTGATCGCCGAGCAAAAGCGGCATCTGCATATCGGCGTGCCCGGGCACGGCATCGTAATTGCCGTGCCGATAAAAAGTGTGGGAGGAGGAAAAGTTTTGTCATATCTTAATAGAGATAGATCCGCCAAATATACGCCGTCGCTCAACTACTCTTATGAGCTGATCGTTGTAATAGCCAACGAGGGCACTTCGGATACCGTAATGAACGCCGCGCGTGCCGCAGGTGCACGCGGAGGAACCGTTATCCACGCCAAGGGAACCGGCTCTGCGGAAGCGGCACAATTCTACAATATTTCGATCGCCAAGGAAAAAGAGCTGGTTTTAATAGTTTCCTCAACGAACGAAAAAACCGAAATAATGCGTTCAATATTGCAAAAAGCAGGACCGGACAGCCCTGCGGGCGCGATCGCGTTTTCACTTCCGACTTCGGAGGTCGCCGGATTCGGACTGCTTGAAGAATAAACAAATATGCGTTGGGATCCTGACCGACATTTTTGAAGCGAGCTTTGTGCCTTTGGCAGCAAATGTCGAAGCGGGTGTAAAAAACTCAAAATGAGTTTTTTACACCCGCTTTTTAGTCTTAAAACGCAGCCGACAAGCTTCGGGCTTCAACTTATTTTATAATGCATTCATACAGGCAACCCTCGGTTCCGCCTTGATCAAAAAAGCGGTAAAAGTCATATGACTTTTACCGCCCGAAAATATTGTGTTTTTTCAGCCTCCGAGGTAAGCCTTTCGAATACTGTCATCTGCAAGCAGTTGCTCGCCCGAACCCGACGCCGTCATTTTGCCGGTCTCAAGCACATATGCTCTGTCGGCGATCGTCAATGCTTTCTTTGCATTCTGCTCAACGAGCAACACCGTCGTTCCGTCCTTGTTTACCTTCTCGATCATGTCAAATATCGTATTCACATAAAGCGGAGAAAGTCCCATGCTCGGTTCGTCAAGCAACAACAGCTTAGGATGCGACATCAGCGCGCGACTCATCGCAAGCATCTGCTGTTCGCCGCCGGA
>DHJP01000128.1 GCA_002404395.1 Clostridiales bacterium UBA4717 | reverse complement strand
CTTTTCTCCTGCCGGAGAAAAGTAGCACCCACCCCCCTGCAACGAGAGGGAAGCGAGCACTTTCCATTGTCCGCATGATAATGGGGGGATGCAAGGGGGGCTTGGAGCGCGCGCGGCTCGGCGAACACAAAGCATCGATTTTTGTTAAGCAGTAGTTCGCCGAAGTAAGCCGCGAAAGCGCGCGACGCCCGCCCTTGCGGAAAGAACTCTTTGGTTACTTTCTCGTTCCCGAGAAAGTAACACCCCCTTCCGCCGACGAGAGGGCGGCGAGCACTTTCCAACGCCCACATGATAATGGGGGTAGCGGGCGGCTCGCCCGCTCAATGCCGCCTCAGAAAAAGGGGCTGCCGGAGCACGGCAACCCCCAATTTAAGTATTATAAAACTTAAAATTCAATTCTCTTACCAATGTATTCAACCAGCTCGTCGATCCTGACGCGTTCCTGCGCCATCGTGTCGCGGTCGCGAACCGTCACACACCCATCCTCAAGCGAGTCAAAATCATACGTGATGCAGAAAGGCGTGCCGATCTCGTCCTGACGGCGGTAACGCTTGCCGATCGAACCGGATTCATCATATTCAATGTTGAAGTGCCGCCTGAGCATGTCGGCAACTTCGTTTGCCTGCTCGCCGAGCTTCTTCGCAAGCGGAAGTACCGCCGCCTTTACCGGCGCAAGGGCAGGGTGGAAGTGCATGACCACACGAGTGTCCTTCTCGTCAATGACCTCCTCATCATACGCCTCGACTAAGAACGCGAGCGTTACGCGGTCCGCACCGAGCGACGGCTCAATGACGTAAGGCGTGTATCTCTCGTTCGTCTCGGGATCAAAGTAGTCAAGCTTTTCACCGCTGTGATTCGAATGCTGCGTGAGATCATAGTCGGTGCGGTCGGCAATGCCCCAAAGCTCGCCCCAGCCGAACGGGAAGCGGTACTCAAAGTCGGTCGTCGCCTTTGAGTAGAAGCAAAGCTCTTCCTTTTCGTGATCGCGCAAACGGAGATTTTCGCGGCTGATGCCGAGACTGTAAAGGAAGTTCTCACAATAGTCCTTCCAATACTTGAACCATTCGAGGTCGGTGCCCGGCTTGCAGAAAAATTCAAGCTCCATCTGCTCAAATTCGCGGATCCTGAAAATAAAGTTGCCGGGCGTGATCTCGTTTCTGAAAGATTTGCCGATCTGACCTACGCCGAAAGGCAGCTTTTTGCGCGTCGTGCGCGCAATGTTGTTGAAGTTTACAAAAATGCCCTGAGCCGTCTCGGGACGGAGGTAAAGCTCGCTTGACGAGTCCTCGGTAACGCCCTGATAGGTCTTGAACATAAGATTGAATTTGCGGATGTCGGTGAAGTCCGCCTTGCCGCAGACCGGGCAGGTGATGCCTTTTTCACGGATAAAGGAGGCAAGCATATCGTTAGACCAGCCGTTCGGATTGATGTCAAGCCCGTGCTCGGCAATGTAATCCTCAACGAGCTTGTCCGCACGGTGACGCGTCTTGCACGCCTTGCAGTCCATAAGCGGGTCGGAGAAGCCGCCGACGTGACCCGACGCGACCCATACCTCGGGATTCATAATGATCGCGCTGTCGAGTCCGACGTTGTAGCGCGATTCCTGGACGAATTTTTTCCACCAGGCGCGCTTTACGTTGTTCTTGAATTCCACGCCGAGCGGACCGAAGTCCCACGAGTTGGCAAGACCGCCGTAGATCTCGGAACCCGAGTATACGAAGCCGCGGTTCTTGCAGAGCGCTACGATCTTGTCCATTGTTTTTTCGCTGTTGTTCATTTTTGCCTCCGTGTGGCTTGCCGCATACTTCGCGGCGAGCCGTTATGCTGTATTGCTTTTAATTAAGTTTCGTAAATTTTGACGGCACGCTTACTTTGCGACCGTGCCGCGATAGACCGAATAGGCGCTGATCGCCGCTTTGATGTCCGGCTCAAAGCGCCGCTCGTCTCCCACGGTGATGTATTTGCCGGGGTAGGCAAGCGTGAGCTTTTCAAAGTCGTCGTATTTCATGATAACGCCGAGGTTGTCGGCGAGATCCTCCGCCGTGTAGTTGGTAGTCGCGTATTTGGATACCGCCTTTAAAAGCGAGGCCGCTTTTTCAATGTAGGACGCGTCCGAAAGCTTTTCGGCAAGCGCAAGCATGAAGTCGGCGGTGGTCTTTGAACGCGAGTTGTCGCTTGAGGCGTAGTTGTCGTAGCGTAAAAGCTGAGCCGCTTTCTTGCCGTCTATGTATTGGTTGCCGCGCTTGAGGTCGATAGTCAGTTCCTGCGCGGGATCCTCGTAGCTCATGTCCTCGGGGACGTTGAAGCTTACGCCGCCGAAAGTGTTGACGATATCGGCAAGATCGCCTATATTGACGACGAAATATTTGTCAAGCTCAAAGCCGGTCAGCGCGGTAAGCTTGTGCATGAAGTATTCGAGTCCCTTTTCGTAGTAGACCTCGCCGAGGGTCATGATCCTGCCGTCCACGTCAAGTCTCATGTCGGTGGGCACGGCGGTGAAGAGAAAGGTCTGTGTAGCCTTGTCGCCACGCACTATCACAACGGTGTCGGCGGCGTAGGTGCGGTCGCGCAGCGGCGGGAAGCCGTCGCCCGCGTAGTTTTCTTCAACGCTGTAATCGTCGAAAAGTTTCGGCTGATAATCGGTGCCGATAAGCGCGAGCGTAAAGGATTCGCCCTTGATCTCCTCGGGCGGGATCTGCGGCTTGTCGGATTCGGAGGTGGAGTCCTCGGTCTGAGTGACGATCTCAAAGGATACGGTATCCGAGCCGTCGATCGTATCGGTGATGGTGTTTGTAACGAAGCCCGAGACGAAGTACGCGGCAATACCGAATATTATCAGTGATACAAGAAAGGTTATTAAAAAATTCCGCAGAGAGGCTTTCATATATTCCCCCTTGAATTTATCGGTAGCATTACTGTATTATACTATATTTTTTTC
>DHJP01000032.1:2709-4213 GCA_002404395.1 Clostridiales bacterium UBA4717 | reverse complement strand
TGGACGATCGTGGATGGTTCCTGTATCTCGATCACATAGCCGTGCTTGAGGGCTTTTACAAAGTCAGTCTCCACATAGCGATAGGTCTGTCCGCTGCTGCTTTTATCCTTTACGGTCTTGGAAAGCTCCCGTACCTTTTCCGTTACACGGTCAAGGACGATGCTCATGCAATCCTGTGAGGTAGCAGCCGCATTCTCTACACCGGTCAGCGCCATATAAACGCCTGCCGGATCATAGTCCATATCGTCAAGGTCAGGCAGTCTCATCAATTTTGAAACATTGGCATAGTTGATGCCGCCCATCTGCATCAGCGTCTCCCGTTCAGCGTCCAATTGGGCACTGCCCGTAGAGTCCTCGGAATCCGGAAAGATCATACCGACAAAGTCGAAGATCTCCGTGTTGGCTGAGCAGGTGTATTTCATGTACGGCAGACCGAGGCCTGCAGCAATGGCTTTTGCACCCATCGTCTTGCCCGTACCTGCCGGCCCACGCAGCAAGAAGTTGCGCATCTGCATGGATTTGCCGGTTGTTGCCTTGGCGTGTTTGCAGATATCTACAACTTCCTTCGGGATGATGTACCACTCCGGAAGCTTTGGAATCAGCATCGTTTCCTGCGGCGTGAAGGTGCGTTTGTTCAGCACATACTGTCCCTCAAAGTCGGCATGGTCAATGGTTTCCGTTGCAGAATAAATCTGCGCTGGTCCTGTCTGGGCAAAAATCTTGAATTCGCCCGCCAGTACCGTAGTCGGCGTAAAACTGCCGGAATCCAGGTGCGTCTGAGATACACGCATCAGATTGCCCGCTTTATCCACATTGACCTTGACATGGGCAGTGCAGCTGTCATCTTTGATACGGCGATAGGCATTGTCGCACATAAGCGCCATGTATTCCGTAGCCTTATCCATATGGGGATAGCCGGCGTTCAGCTCGTCCTGGTAAGCCTCGAAGTTCTCTTTGAATTCATCATCCTGCATCAGCATCGGAAACAGCGCCATCATTACGGCGGCTCCGTCACGACCGCTGCTGTTGAGGGTGTAGTTTTCAAAGGTCTCCATGTTACTGTCATAGACGCTTGCCATCAGACTGCCGGTGTTGCTATCGTACACCACAAGATGATAGGCATCTGCGCTGACAGAGGATTTATACTCTGCCGCCGTGCGATGATCGATAATGCCGACAGCACCCTCACCGGACCCGTCCATGCAATGGCAGACCGCATGGACTGCCTTGATCACCGTTCCGCAAAGGGTAGAAGTTGTCCCGTCGCCGTACTTGGAAGACACCTTGATTTTTTTGTTTGCGATGGTGTCAAACGGCGACGGCAGACTTCTGCCGAAATTAAATATGTTGTTGATGTATGTTGCCATACTTTACTCCCTTTCTGCACTCAGTGCGATAGATTGATTTTGATTCCCTCCGCAATACATACGGCATCTTCAAGCCCGGCTCGCTGCAATTCCAGGCAGACGTTCTCCCAGCTCTCACGGGCAGGAAGGTCGTCGGC
>DHJP01000032.1:469-2664 GCA_002404395.1 Clostridiales bacterium UBA4717 | reverse complement strand
AGGATGATTTCGGTCAATCCCTGACCGATGGCATCATTGCACCGTGCATTCAGCTCAAAGATGTGAGACTCCGCCCATTCAAAGGCGATGAGCTCATAGTTTTCTTTCGGTTGCTCTGTGGCAGGAGCTTCCGTCCGTTCCTCAGACTCATCCGGTTTTTTCGGTATCTCCTGATACTGAAGGCCGATAACCTGAAGGTTCTGAATAATGACCTTTGCCTTGCGATAACCGCCGGCTCGGTTGAGCAGGATATAGACCTCCTCACCGAGTTCGATCAGTTCAAACGCATTCGGTGCTTCCCAGATCCATCTGGCATTCGGATACTCATTCAGCACGAGCGTTGTGACTCGGTTCGTAATGAGAGAATGCGCCAGCTTCCGTAGGTCGCTTTCCGTCGGTGCCGGTATGGGGGCAGGAAGCAGCGGCTGCGGTTCTACCGGGTCAACACGATTACCGGATAGAAACAGCAGTCGGATCGCTGCAACAAAAATGCCGAGGATGATGAGCAGCAGGATCGGCCAGAGTCTGCAGATGAATGTCAGCAGAGCCAGCATTCCTAAAATCATCAGCACCTCATAGGCAATTTGCCGCTTTCGGTCTTTGTTGTTCATAGAGATGTCCTTTCTGAACGCAAAAAGGCGCACACAAGAAACCATATGGTCACTCATGTGCGCCTTTTATACGCCCGATTCAATTGTTGCCTCTCAGTTTTCGTCGAAGAAGGAATTGCCTCCGCCAAACGACTCGTAGCCGGTAAAGCCGCCGCCGTTATTTGCGGGTGCGGCCGCTGCCGGTGCCGTCGATGCTGCCGGATGTCCTTGCGCTTCATCGGTGTTCTGGTTATCCTTAGACTTACCTCCGCCGGAAGCATACTCAATATCATCCAGAATGATGACCATTGCGCTTTTCTTCTCGTGAGTCTGCTGGTCTTCCCAAACATCCTCGTCCAGACGGCCGATAAGATTGACAAAGGATCCATCCTTGAGCTGCATCTTCTTGATGCGCTCGCAAATCGAACCGAAGCCCTTAACTGCCATATTGATCCACCGAGCATTATTCTCAGCGTTAGGGTCATAGAGCTTCTTGCCGATCCGGAATCTCACCGCATCACCTTTCTCCGAAAACTTGATGGCTGCTGCGCCGTCATATCCTCGTGATACAACGACCTGGGTTGCAAATACTTTTAACATGTGGTACTCCTTTCTGCAGGGATTGCCTGCAACAAAAATATTTATTTCATCCCGCTTATCACGGGTAGAAACCGACAGAAACAAAAAAAGTGCCAACCAGCACATTGCGTGCTAATTGACACTTTGAAAACTCGGATTACTCGGATTTCTCGTAGGAAATCTTGAAACTTACAATGTAAGTATAGCATAATCCATCGAAATAGTCAATCCGTTTGGGAAAATTGCCCCGAAACCATCTTTTCGATCTCCGTTTTGGCAAAGTCCAAGGCAACCATTGCCCTCAGCGCATCGAAACGAAGTGTTCCGTCTGCATTCCCGTTTTCCTCGACCAGGCTGTGTATTTCCTCCAGTAAGCCGAGTATTCTGTCTCTGTCTGTCATAGTCAGGCCCCTTTTCTTATTTCAACAGCATAGTAACCGTAGATCAGATATGCTCCGTCACGGCTGTACACCGGTGTCTTCTCCGATAAGTATATAGTCACAGTATCTCCCACACTGAGGCGCTTTATCCTTTCGTGTATGGAAACGGTCAAAAGCCTCGGCACTTCCTCTTCATACTCAAGCGTCAGGCTTTTTATGCGCTTTCGTATCGCAGTCGTTTCCACCTGGATACAGGTGCCGCTTACCGAAATATAATCTCCCCTGATACAAGTATAAAACAGCCGTAAGGCATTTACAATAAAGAATCCGGCAAAGAGCAAACAGGGGAGGAAAAGGTACACATCCCAAAAGCCGAACAGCGTAATAAAGAAGAGAAGCACAAATACGATTGCTACGGCAAAGCGCCGGATCACCTGCTGCTGCAATGGCTCAGGGAGTTGCTTGAACCTTTCCTTCATCCGATTTCACCTCACAATACGAGCACTAATTTCTTTTTCAACAGCCGCATCAGGCTCTGCACAACGGCATCGCGGCATTTTGCTGTTTCCATTTGATTTTCAAGGAGATTGTCTGCAATCGTATCGACCGTATAGATCCGTTCGATCAGTCTCTGCCGGTTATCCGT
>DHJP01000032.1:0-411 GCA_002404395.1 Clostridiales bacterium UBA4717 | reverse complement strand
GGCTTGATCCCGTTTTCTATGAGATATACAAGCTCTGCTACGGTCAGGCGAACACCGGCATTCTTCAGCCACTGCAATAGTTCTTTATCCATAGCTCTGAGCACCACTGACTCGGTAGTGTCTGCCGGGCAGAAGATGCACCTGGATGCAATCCGATAACGGGAAAGCTCGTCATTGTCCGCTTCGGTTTCCGCAAGCCCCAGCCTTTGCAGATAGATGACCGGAGTCTCATTGCGCCCGAGAGCTTCCGCAAAATTGAAGCGGCCGTTTAGCCATGCTGCTGCGGCATTTCCTGTGAGTTCAAATTTCTGACCGCCGTACAAAACGAATAGAAGCTGTTCCGTAGAGCCTTTCTGCACAATTCCTTTGGATAAATAAATCATCTCTGCCACCTCGCGTGCTTTTTACTTA
>DHJP01000163.1:7776-8010 GCA_002404395.1 Clostridiales bacterium UBA4717 | reverse complement strand
CTGCGAGGAGGTCATCGCCCTCGCCGCAAAGGCGCTTATGAACGGCGACACCGCCCTTGCCGCAAAGGTCGCGCCGCTTGACGCGGACATCGACCGCGCCGAGCGCGACATAGAATCAATGTGTCTGAAGCTTTTGCTTCAGCAACAGCCGGTCGCGCGCGATCTGAGACAGATCTCGGCGGCGTTAAAGATGATAACCGACCTTGAGCGGATCGGCGATCAGGCTGAGGATAT
>DHJP01000163.1:4714-7702 GCA_002404395.1 Clostridiales bacterium UBA4717 | reverse complement strand
GAAATAATCACTTTCCTGAATGGACGTTCGGGCAAAGAGTGCGCCTTTATCGGCGAAATGGCGCGCGCTGCCATAAAGATGGTGACCGACAGCGTTGACGCTTACGTAAAGCGCGACACCGCGCTTGCCGAAGGGGTCATTGCGCACGACGATATCGTGGACGATTACTTCCTGAAAGTAAAGTCCAATCTGATAAATTATATCGCAAACGATCCCTCGGACGGCGAGTACGCGCTTGATCTGTTGATGATCGCAAAATATTTTGAGCGCATCGGCGACCACGCGACCAACATTGCCGAGTGGGTATTGTTTTCGGTCACGGGTATTCATAATTCCGGAAACTGAAAGCTCGCCGCCGTCCGATATTCGGCGGCTGTCTGAGTCGGCTCCGCCGACGTGAAAGGGTTATATGATCTATTGTGTGGAAGACGACGCAAGCATACGCGATATTGAGGTCTACACGCTCAACTCGACGGGGTTTGAAGCCGCGGGCTTCGCCGACGGCGAAGCTTTTATCGCGGCTTTGAAAAAACGTCTGCCCGCGCTCGTGATCCTCGATATCATGCTTCCCGGGCAGTACGACGGACTCGCACTGCTCGACTATCTGCGGAAAAGCGACGCGACGCGTGATATCCCCGTAATAATGGCGACTGCAAAAGGCATGGAGTACGACAAGGTACACGCGCTCGACATCGGCGCCGACGATTATCTTGTAAAGCCTTTCGGCATGATGGAAATGGTGTCGCGCGTCAAGGCGGTACTGCGCCGCTCGACTGCCGCACGTGTGTCTGCCGCAAACGAGACGGTGCTCCGCCGCGACGGTCTGACGCTTGATACGCGCTCGCACACCGTCAGCGTCGACAAAGGCGAGGTCGCGCTTACATACAAGGAATTTGAATTACTTAAGCTTTTCATGTCGCACCCCGGCGTCGCCTACACGCGCGATATGCTCTTTTCCGAGATCTGGGGCGAGGATTTCGTCGGCGAGACCCGCACGGTCGATATGCACGTGCGCACTCTGCGCCAAAAGCTTTGCGCATACGGCGAGCTTATCGAAACGGTGCGCGGAGTCGGATACCGCTTCAGGGCGCCGGATAACGGCAGTGTTTGAGATCAGCTCTGTCCGATACGCAATTATGTTCATTTTCGTTTACAAAATTTTCGTCGGCGCCTGTCCGACATATGATTGAACCGCCTTCGGCGGCACGGAAATAATCATGACTTCTAAAATATTCAGAGCGGTGTTCTTCGCCGTGGCGGCGGCACTCGCGTTTACGTTCGCGGTCACCTGCGCGCTGATGAACGGTTATTTTGAAAAGCTCACCGAAGCCGAGCTTTCCGCCGAGCTTGAGCTTGCCGCCGCGGCGGTCGAAGGCGAGGGAGCGCGTTACCTTTACGACTTCGGCAGGTCCGACCTTGCCAAAGCCGACTGCCGCCTGACGCTTGTGGCTCCCGACGGCAGTGTGATCGCCGACACCTCGCCCGACTCCGACGCGGATAACGCCGAAAATCACGCTGACCGCGAAGAAATTAAACAGGCGTTTGAAAGCGGCTACGGCGCAAGCTCCCGCTACTCCGCTACCCTGCTTGAATCGACCATATACCGCGCAAAGCGGCTTTCGGACGGCTCGGTCCTGCGCATTTCCGAAACGCGCGCCGCGGTCGGCGCACTCGCGCTCGGCATGATCTATCCGATGCTTATAGTGATCTTTGCGGCGCTTGCCCTCTCCTTTTTCATTGCCAACCGCATTGCCGCGAAGATCGTCGAGCCGCTCAACGCGCTTGACCTTGACCACCCGCTTGAAAACAACACCTACGAGGAGCTTGCTCCCCTGCTCTCAAAGCTCAACCGTCAGCATCATCAGATAAATTCGCAGCTTTCCGAGCTTAAGCGCAAAAACGACGAGTTTTCGCAGATAACCTCTTGCATGAGCGAGGGACTTGTGCTCATTTCGGGCGACGGCAGGATCGTTAATCTGAACAATGCGGCGGCGGCGCTTTTCGGCGCGGACGCTTCCGAATGTGTCGGAAATGATTTTCTCACCGCCGTGCGCACTCCGGAGATAACCCACGCCGTGCACAACGCGCTTTCGGGAAGTCCCGAAACGCTTGAATCCGAGAAAAACGGAAGGATCTTCCGCTTTGTGATAAATCCGATCGAATCGGACGGCAAGCCGATCGGCGCGGTGCTTCTCTGCTTTGATATCACCGAGCGCGCGCTTGCCGAGCAAAACCGTCGTGAATTTACCGCAAATGTCTCGCACGAGCTTAAGACCCCGCTTCAGTCGATCCTCGGCAGTGCCGAGCTGATCGAAAATAATCTCGTGAAGTCCGAGGATCTGCCGCGCTTTGCCGGTCATATCAGGACCGAAGCTTCAAGACTCGTTTCGCTTATCAACGATATAATAGGGCTGTCGCGGCTTGACGAGGGAAACGAGCCTGACGCCGAACGCTTCTCGCTTGCCGCGCTTGCAAGTGAGATCGCCGACACGCTCGCCGACTCAGCTGCGGCGCGCAAAGTAGATCTCTCGCTTGAGCTTGAAGAATTTGAGATCACCGCCGTGCGCCGTCTCGTATACGAAGTGATATACAATCTCTGCGATAACGCGATAAAGTACAGCAAGCCGGACGGAGGCACCGTGAAGCTTTCCGTAAAAAAGCTTGAGGCGGGCGCGCTGATTGACGTTGCCGACAACGGCATCGGTATCCCGCCCGAGCATCAGATGCGCATATTCGAGCGTTTTTACAGGGTCGATAAGAGCCGCTCCAAGGAATCGGGCGGCACCGGACTCGGGCTGTCGATCGTCAAGCACGCGGTGGGATATATGAACGGTAAGCTTGAACTAAACAGCAAGGTTGACGTCGGCACCGAAGTCAAGGTCATACTGCCCTGCGAGTGATCAGGAAAGAGGCGCTCAAGCTTCCCTCGGTAAGCTTGAACTAAACAGCAAGGTTGACGTCGGCACCGAAGTCAAAGTCATACTGCCC
>DHJP01000163.1:0-4546 GCA_002404395.1 Clostridiales bacterium UBA4717 | reverse complement strand
CTGCGAGTGATCAGGAAAGAGGCATTCAAGCTTCCCTCGGTAAGCTTGAACTAAACAGCAAGGTTGACGTCGGCACCGAAATCAAGGTCATACTGCCCTGCGAGTGATCATGAAAGAGGCGTTGAAGCTTCCCTCGGGAAGCTTCAACTAAACAGCAAGGTTGACGTCGGCACCGAAATCAAGGTCATACTGCCCTGCGAGTGATAGTAATTCATAAATTTATACCATTGTTGTCCGACGTTTAGGCGAAAGTTTAAACGTCGGACACTTTTATTTCACCGTGTGCCGCGATTCTACGATTCGTAGATTTTTTCAAAGGAAGCACACAAACCGTGGATTTACAAGCAGAATCAAAAGTGATATATTTATGTTACAGATATGTTACCGACGATCCGACCGTCACACAAATCCCTCTGAGCCGCCTACGGCGGCAATAGATCCATTATGCAAAACGAAAAAGAAATTTTCGCGCGAAATCTGAAAAAAAGAAGGCTGGAGTCAGGGCTGACCCAAGCAAAGCTTGCGGAGCTGATCTCTTATACCGGTAAAGCCGTCAGCAAATGGGAATCGGGGCGCGCGCTTCCGCCCGGCGAAGTTTTCCCCTCTCTCGCGCGTGCGCTTGAGACCGATCTTAACACACTATTTGATTTCAGAGAATCGCCGTGTTATTTCCTCGGTGCGGACGTATGCGGCACCTCGGGATTTCACCTGCCGATCTTTCAAAAAGCGAAAAAATTCACAAAAGCCAATATAGTACTTGAAATAATCTCCGCGTACTGCTATAATTAAAGAGATATTTATTAAAAGAAACGGAGTTGTTCCATATGTTCAAGGAAAATACCGAATTTGATCTGATCGGAATGGGTGAGATCATGATGAGACTCTCGCCTCCCGGCAAGGAAACTATTGCTAAATGCGTGACCTTTGACAAAAATGTAGGCGGAAGCGAATTCAATGTCGTTTCGGGCGCCGCCATGCTCGGCGCAAACGCCGCCGTTATCACCAAGCTTCCGTCAAACAAACTCGGCGAATACATAAAGAATCAGATCCGTCTCGGCAGAGTCAGCGACAGATATGTTATAAGCGACGCTTCAAGGGGGGCGCGCCTCGGCGTATACTACTACGAAAACGGCGCCGCGCCGCGCAAGTCGGCGGTCATTTACGACCGTGCGAACTCGTCTGCCTGCTCGCTCCGCGCAGAGGAGCTTCCCGACGACATCTACGGGAAAACCAAGATATTCCACATAAGCAGCATAACGCTTGCGATCGACAAGATTCTGCGCGAAAACGCATTTGAGATCATCCGCCGCTTCAAGGCGTGCGGCGCGCTTGTCTCGTTCGACGTGAACTACCGCGCCGCGCTCTGGAGCGAAGCCGAAGCCAAAGAGGTGGTTGAACGTATATTCCCGATGGTCGATCTGTTATTCGTCTCCGAGGAGACCTCGCGCAGGATGCTCGGGCGCACCGGAACGCTTGAGGAGATCATGCGCGGCTACGCCGCCGATTACGGCTGCCGTCTCGTTGCTACGACCCGCCGCGAAGCGATCTCGCCGAACTGCCATAACTTCGGTTCAAAATTGCTTTTCGACGGCAGCTTCTACGAAGAAGAGCCTTACCGCGGGATCGAAGTCATTGACCGCGTGGGCAGCGGCGACGCTTACCTTTCGGGCGTGTTGTACGGGCTGATCTCAAAGGGGGATCCGAAGTACGCGCTTGAGCTAGGAAACGCTTCGGCGGCAATGAAGAATACCGTACCCGGCGATCTTTCGGGCTGTACTTTATCCGATCTTGAAGGTACGATCGCCTCGCACAAAAAAGTCGGCGCGCAGGATGAAATGATCCGCTGAGCGGCTGATATTTCACGATTTTTCGGGCATACTTCCCTTTGACGCTCAGCGTCGGGAGGTATGCCCGTGATCGATAATGCCCTTATAATCATTGATATGCAGCGTGACTTTGTCCCGCCACGCGACTTTGTACCGCCACGTGACTTTGTACCGTCATGTGACTTTGTCCCGTCACGCTATCTTGACCGCACCCGCAAAGGCGCGCTTGAAGTGCCGGATACTGACGGTATGGTCGAAAGGATCGGAGCGAAGCTAAAGCTTTGCCGCGAGCGGGGCGACCGCGTGATCTTCACGCTTGACAGTCATGCGCCGGACGAAGCTACGATAGAAAGCCGCACGCTTCCCCGCCACTGCACCGACAAATACGGCAGAAGCTGCATATACGACACTGCGGGCGGCACGGTGATCGAAAAATCGACCTTCGCCGCGCCCGGATTAGCGGAATATCTGTACGACTGCAAGCACGCGGAGCTTGCCGGCGTTTGCACCGATGTCTGTGTGATCTCAAATGCGCTGATGCTCAGAAGTCTGCTGCCGTCACTTGAGCTGACAGTAGACAGCGCCTGCACTGCGGGCACGAGTCTTACGCGGCACGCCGCCGCGCTTGAAGTGATGCGCTCGTGCCTAATTAACGTGATATGAGCGCACGGGTATGATGAGCATTTTGCGCATAATTTTGCAGTAAATGCGCGTCGGGCGGCGGCAGAGCGTGTGCAAAGCCCTGCCGCGACGTTTATACCGGCAGCCGCTTACTTAAAAAATTCCGTAATTTCCGATTTTTTTCAAAAAAGCTATTGACAAATCAATTGTATTGAAGTATAATATTACCGTTGCTTACGCGGGAGTGGCGGAACTGGCAGACGCGCACGTTTGAGGGGCGTGTGGTGTACACCGTACGGGTTCAAGTCCCGTTTCCCGCACCACAAAAGGACACCTTTCGGTGTCCTTTTTGTTTTTACCCGACAGTGCAGCAATACGGCGGTGATCATGGTTACGGGCTGCATGACGCCGTATATCGCGGGGCGGTCTATGCCGCGCACCTTATCGGCACAGCTCAGGGATCACATAAGCGTGCAAAGGGCGGTATCCTCCGCAAAGCCCGGGATATTATAGAGCACGAGCACTTCATCTATCCGGTTTTCTTTTACATATTCCGAAAGGCTTCCGCGAAAGAAGCGCGGGTCGATCAGGTGCAGTTGCTCATATTCATCGACTGCAAACTGAGCAAAGGTATTGGCGTATGAATCCTTGATTATCAAAAGGCGCTTTTCCCCGCTTCCCTGCGCCGCGGCGGTCGCCTGATTTGAATTGAAGAACACTGCATACTTATCGCTTCCGTCCAGATATTTCCGCTCGTATACCGAGTCCGACACGTACGCGCCGCCGTTATATATGACTTTATGCGCTTCTTTGAAATAAGCCGTCAGGGTATCGAACGGAGCAAGCGGAAAGTTCACCTTTGAATAGTTCGTACCGCGAAAAGTTTCGCTCAACACCTCGCTTTTCCATTCAGAGAGCGGTTTTGCGCTCTCGCCTTTCGCGCTTTTCCATGCCGCGTAGCAATAATACGCGCCGAGGCTTGTGAAATGGTGGTCGGTCTTATAATAGATATATTCGGAAGCGTGCGAATACAGCGCGTCGAAAACATCTACCGTATCAAGTCCCTGTGATCTTACGTAATCAAGCAGTTTTTTCTGGTCAAAGTTCGGTGCAAAGTCCGGAAGCTTATCTGTGAGAATCGCCGCCGCGCTCGGAACAAGCATCACTCTCATCGGCACCTCAAGTTTATCCGAAAGCGTTTTAAGCGCGGCGGTATTTGCCTTGAACTGCTTTGAGTTTATGCTTGTAAAAGCGCCGATGAGGTATCCGTCTTTTGCAAAATATACTCCGTTGCTTTCGCGCTTGCCGAGCGCAAGCTCCGCGAAGGTCTTTGCCGTGACCCATCCGTCGCGCGCGGGAAACTGATCGGTGAGATAATTTTCAAAATCGCTGCCGAATTTCCCCGAGATAAGCGTTGACACGGAAAGGGTCGGCTTTTGCGCAAGCTTACGTTTTTCGCTTGACGAATAGGACTTGTCCGGGGTGATAAACGAAAGCAGGCTCCCCGAGAGCAACAGCGTGCAGAACACGCAGATCGTGATTATATTTCTGAACATACTTATCTTCATGTTTCCTCATGTCTCCTCATGTCACTTCATATCTTCGCGGTCGGCTCATAGAATAAGCGGTAATTTTCGCGCCGCTGCGGTACCCAACTCCGAGCGCGAATCAGCCAAGCTAATCTGACTGAGACCGCGCTTTCGCGTTAAGCCTCAGAATCTGAAATAAAGGAACGGATTGTACGAGCCGCTGATCAGATAGGCAGTCGAAAGCAGGGCGGCGCCGGCGATCCCGAACGCGTCGGCGCAAGTCGCGACTGCGGGCGCGCATTTCCGGTTCAATCCCGCGTAAAGCTTCGGGAGAAACGGAGTCGAAGCGAGCGCGCAGACGGCGAGCAAGGGCAGATACGAAGCAAGCTGCCACATGGCGTTGCTGTCGCAAAGACCTGTGCGCACGCCGAACATCGCTTTGAAATATCCTCCGAGCTTTGAAAAATCCTCAATGGCGAAAAGCGCCCAACCGACGAGAACGCAGAAAAGCGTATATGTTCTTCCAACGAAGGTCGGGAGTTTTTTAAGCTTACCGAGCAAACCGAATTT
>DHJP01000197.1:5420-5600 GCA_002404395.1 Clostridiales bacterium UBA4717 | reverse complement strand
CAACTTTGTTTACGGCGGTACCGCTGCAACAACTACTACCTATGAAAACGTGTCGTTTGACAATAACGTCGGTATGTTTGCTTCCTGGGCGCTCTACTATGCGCGCTACACCAGCCCTACCGGCTATAACTTCAACAACAACACTTACTTCCAGCACGTCAGCGCAGGATACGGCGGGAT
>DHJP01000197.1:4931-5315 GCA_002404395.1 Clostridiales bacterium UBA4717 | reverse complement strand
ACAAATTCACCGAAGAAAATGTGCTCAAGTTCGCCGGCATGGGACTTGAACCCGGCTCAAAATTCTACTATGTTGATGCCGATTATGCAGTTCCGCACTACACTCCCACCGTCATGACCTTTGCAGACGTGGCAAAGGAACATTGGGCATACCAAAATATCGAAGCTGCGGTAATGATGGATTGGTTCAAGGGCACAAGCGAAACCACCTTCTCACCCGACATGGGAATGACACGCGCAATGCTCGTTACCGTACTTTCGCGCATTACCGATACCGCAGTATCAAGCGAGTCGGCTCCTTTCACCGACGTTTCCGCGAACGCATGGTTTGCAAAAGCGGTAAAATGGGCATACAATGCAGGCGTAGTTGAAACCTCCGACAAAT
>DHJP01000197.1:1166-4870 GCA_002404395.1 Clostridiales bacterium UBA4717 | reverse complement strand
ACAAATTCCGTCCGGACGAAATGGCTACACGCGAAGAAATGGCGGATATGCTCTACCGCTTTACACTTAAGCAATACAAAACCAAATCGTATGAGGAAGAAGGCAAGACGCTTACCTTCTCCGATGCTTCAAGTGTAACTCCGGAATATGCGGCAGGCATTGCCTTTGCCGTGGACAACGGCATCATCGCCGGCTACCCCGACGGAAGCGTGAAGCCGAAAGGCGGCGCTACACGTGCGGAAGTTGCAACGATGATAAAGCGTTTTGTTGATTTCTACAAGGTTCAGAAAGCGGATTATTCCTCTGCCTCCAAGGCAAGTGAAGATAAGATATTCTTCGCCGAAGATCTGAACAAGGCGTCGGCAACCTCCGGCGTTGAAAAGAGCATTATTGATGCCGACATAAATCCCGCACTTCGCCTTCTTTGCGGCGGCACAAACAGCTATACCGCAAGACTTTCGGTATTTGAACGTTTCCTTAACACAAGCGTTACCGATTATCCCTATATCAAGATCAGATACAATACAAATATAGGCGCACGCCAGATCAAAGTCGGTATCAGCAAAGCCGGCACAGAAGCGGATGAACGCTATGACATCACTCAAAACGAATGGTCGACCATACTTATAAATACCTATGAGCTTTTTGCGCCCGACGGCTCTGCCGAGCTTTCAAAGACAAACGGTTCGCTCGTTATAAAGCCTTGGGGCACCTTCGGCGAATGGGGCACCGAGCCGGGTTCATACTTTGACATTGATTACATCGGCTTCTTCACCTCTCTTGAAGCAGCGGAAAACTACAAGAGCGATTTTGAAGCCAACTCCGCACTTTTGACCTTTACGATCGACGGAAAACCCTTTACTTCGGTCGCAGTCCGTGTCGGCGAAAAGTTCAACGCTTCACTCGCGACTGCTCCCGAGCGTCAGGGATATAAATTTGACAGTTGGAGTATTGCGGACGGCACCGTGATCGAAAGCAACACTACGGTTGAAGCCAACTATACCAAGGTACTCGGTGAACCGGTCGCGCTCTACACTGTCGAAAACTCCACCTCAAAAGCATGGGGCGGTCTTGAATCGGATATTGCTGAAGAAGACGGCATAAAATTCTTCAGATACAAGACGACCGGCGAGGGCGTGTCAGTCGACGGTTCGCGCGCACAGTTCCACTTCGGAAGCGAGGGAAGCTACAACCCGCAGGTCAACAAGATCATGAGAGTGGGATTCAGAGCAAATGTCCCCTCTTCTACCGGAATTGATCTTAACTTCAACCTCGGAAACAATAGAAGAATCTGGGGCCCGACATACTCATACACTGTTCAGGGCAAGTGGGTCGAAGTGAATTTTGATCTTTCCGCGCTCAGATATACCGGCGGTGAAAGCGTTCAGAGCGGACTTTCGGCAGCAGAATATTTTGAGACCTACTTTACCGGTAAAATGGCGTTTGTAATCTTCAAACCGTACATCAACAACGGACTTGAAATGACCGCAAAGGACACCTTTGACGTCGCATATATCGCATTCTTCGATTCTGTTGAAGACGCAAACGCTTTCAAGGGCTTTGAAGCAATAAAGAAATAATCAAACAAAGCTTTTGGGGTGTTGAAAAACTCAAAATGAGTTTTTCAACACCCCTTTTCATGCTTTCGGAAGTACCGTAAAAAACGCGGGATCGGCAGAGCGTATTAAGCTTCACGTCCGTCTTAAAAGGTCTTAAACGCCTTTCTCTTGCATATACTCAGTTGAAAAGCAATGCAAGGGAGTGCCATAAGCATGAAAACAACTACCGGGCTTACCGAAGCGCAGGTCGTCGAATCACGGCAGAAATACGGTGCCAACACACTTACAAAGCAAAAGCGCAAAAGCTTCATAAAACAGTTTGCCGCAAGCTTCGGCGATCCGATCATCAAAATATTGCTGGCGGCGCTGGCGGTCAACGTTCTGTTTCTCTTTCAAAAAGCGGATTGGTTCGAAACCGCAGGAATTGCCGTCGCAATATTCCTTGCCACCTTTATATCTACCCTGTCCGAATACGGAAGCGAATCGGCATTCATCGAGCTTCAGAACTCGGCTTCAAATATATATTGCCGTGTAAAGCGGGCAAGCGGAATTACAAAGCTCCCTGTTTCCGAGCTTGTCGTCGGCGATCTCGTTCTGTTACGCGCCGGCGAGCGAGTGCCTGCCGACGGAGTTATTGTTTCGGGCAGACTCGGAGTCGATCAATCGGCGCTGAACGGCGAAAGCGCCGATGCGGAAAAACTGCCTGTAAGTTCAAAACAGCCGGAAAACGACCTGTCGAGTCAAAATCAGCTTTTTTGCGGCAGTGTGGTCACATACGGAGAAGGCATACTTGAAATAAAACGCGTAGGCGATTCCACGCTCTACGGCAGTATGGCGCGCGATATCCAAGAGGAGGCGCCTGACAGTCCGCTCAAGCTCAAGCTCGCGGGTCTCGCCGCAACCATCAGCCGCATCGGCTATGCGGCTGCGGTATTGATTGCCGCCGCCGACCTTTTCAACAGCTTTTTTCTTGATAACGGAATGAGTCTTTCAAACGCCATCTCGGATCTCTCAAGTCCCGGCATATGGCTCCCGAGATTGCTTCATGCACTGACTCTTGCAACGGCAGTGATCGTAATGGCAGTGCCCGAGGGACTTCCGATGATGATAACCGTTGTACTCTCGTCGAATATGTTCCGTATGCTCAAAGACAAGGTCATGGTGCGCGGGCTGATCGGAATTGAGACCTCGGGCAACATCAATATTCTTTTTACCGACAAGACCGGCACGCTTACAAAAGGAAAGCTTAAGGTCGTAAACGTAGTCGAAGGCGACGGAAGTATAAAGACAGCACCTGAAAAATGCTCGGGCGAAGTCAGACGCTTGCTTGCGCTTGACGGAAAATACAACACTGCCTGTGTGATCGCTGACGGAAAACCGTCCGGCGGAAGTGCAACCGACCGCGCCGTCATTGAAAGCGTTATCGGGCTAAAAACCGATCGCTATACCAAGCACGGCAGTATTCCGTTTGACAGCAAATACAAATATTCGGCAGTACGGATAATCGGAAATGACGAGCTTATACTTGTTTCGGGCGCACCCGAAAAAATAATCGCCGCCTGCAATCGACGGATAACCGAAAACGGCGGCACCGCACCGCTTGATAAAAGCCTTATTGAAAAAAAACGTGCCGAGTTGTCAGCCAAAGCAATACGACTTATCGCCGTTGCAAGTGCCGAAACGCTGCCGGACCCCGATGCACCGCTGTCCGGGCTGACGCTCGTAGCGCTTCTCGGAATACGCGACGACATCAGACGCGAGGTTCCCGCAGCAATACGTGAGGTCACACGCGCCGGGATACAGGTGGTTATGATGACCGGCGACAGCCGTGATACGGCGGCGGCGATCGCCAAAGACATAGGGCTGTCAAACGGCGAAGGAATAATCACGAGCAATGAGCTGTCAAAGCTCTCGGACGAAGAAATCAAAAAGCTTCTCCCGTCGCTGCGTGTAATTGCACGTGCATTGCCGAGCGATAAAAGCCGCATGGTCCGCCTCGCGCAATCGCTCGGAATGGTCGTCGGAATGACCGGAGACGGGATCAACGACGCTCCGGCGCTTAAACGTGCCGACGTAGGCTTTGCAATGGGCGACGGCACCGAAGTTGCCAAAGAAGCCGGCGATATCGTGATCATGGACAATTTT
>DHJP01000197.1:0-1088 GCA_002404395.1 Clostridiales bacterium UBA4717 | reverse complement strand
GAGCATACGCAAATTTATCGTTTATCAATTTACGATGAATATGTGTGCGGTCGCAGTATCGCTCATCGGACCGTTTGTAGGCATAGACACACCGGTAACAGTCATACAAATGCTTTGGATAAATATAATCATGGATACGCTTGCGGGGTTGGCTTTTGCAGGAGAAGCGCCGCTTGCCGAATGTATGAAAGAAAAGCCGCTCGGGCGGAACACACCGGTAATAGACCGAAAAATGGCGAAGCAGATATTCTTCATGGGACTTTATACCACCGCTCTGCTCGTTTTCTTTATGACAAACCGTGGTTTCAGGGACTACTTCGGCTTTGAAGCCGATCCGATATACTTTCTGACCGCCTTTTACGCATTGTTTATATTCGCAGGTGTGTTCAACAGCTTCAATGCCCGATGCGAACGGGTGAATATTCTTTCTCATCTTAAAGATAATCCGGTCTTTATAATAATTATGCTTACGGTAGTTGCTGTACAGCTCGTAATGACCTATTGCGGCGGCAGAATATTCCGAACCGCCGGTCTTGAACCTAAAGCGCTCATAATGATAATACTTATGGCGTTTACCGTAATTCCAGCCGATCAGCTCAGGAAAGCAATAAGCGAAAAAATCAAATAAAAAAACGCGGCAGTACCGAAAATCCGAAATTCATCGGAAAACGGTTCCCTGCCGCGTCTTTTAATCATAGTTTTTAACCGTCATGAAAGCTCGCGAATCTTAAAAACACCTTTCACAAGTAAAGCCGTGAAACAGCCTGCGACTATTCCCAAAAAGTTGCAGATCAGATCGTCGGTGTCAAACGCTCTTTCCAAAATAAGCTGTAGCAGTTCAAACACAAGCGGTATGATCCCGGCAAGCAAAGCAATATTGCTTTTTCGCACTTTGTTTGTCACAAACGGAAGAAAGAATCCAAATGGCATAAACATCAGTATATTTCCGACCAGCATCTGCTTCACCCAACTTCCGAGCGTTACCTCTCCGCGCAGATATTTGACAAGCGTCGGTACAAGATTAACGTCGCCAAGCTGAAACAACGGTTTCATTTCTTCCCACCAACCAAAGAAAATGCCGTCAAAAA
>DHJP01000176.1 GCA_002404395.1 Clostridiales bacterium UBA4717 | reverse complement strand
CATTTCAGAGGCTTCTCTACCCACATCTGTCAATATACCGGTAATTTCGTTGTACGGCATTGAATATCGTTGATTCAGATAGCGCATGGAAGCGCCGAGCTCACCGTCCGGTCCGCCGAGCTGGCTTACGATTATACTTGCAAGGCGAGGATTTGCCTCTTTGATTTTTACCGGATACTGTAATTCGCGTTCGTATTGCCACATTGTATCATGTTTCCTTTCTCAAGCTTCGTCGTTCTGCCACGGCCAGGGATTTGTCGACCATGCAAAATTGCCGTTTTTTACTGCAAAGTCCGAGTCTGCGCTTGTAGGGCCGTGCATTGCTTCGTACTCGTCACGTGCATCGTGATACGCTTTGCGCGCTTTTTCATAATACTCAAGGGCTTTTGTATCATTTGGGTGAGTATCAAGGTACAGGACAGTCTCAAGCAGCGCGAAGTCTGCTTTCATCAGTGATCTTGAATGTTTGTTCATTTTAATCTCCGTTAAATCGAAAAAAATCGGCGACGCTTATATTATTTTATAAGCGATCTGCCTCCGAAAGGAAGGTCGAGTTCTTTAAAAAGTGTTCCGCGTTCAAGTGCAGTATCGGGGTCATATAGCCCGTCAAAACACTGATGAGGCGAATAAACCATCGCCTGCGGAACCTGCTTTGAAAATTCCGGCAGTGAGCAGTGTGTATTATTATCGGTGTTATCGTTTGCGTGTCCGGAGCTACCGTTTTGACCTATCAATTCGTCGATAAGCGCATAATCATCGGTGTTTCCGTCATTTCCGGGATATCGCGGTCTCATGTTTGAATATTCATCGTTATGATTCATTGTTTTCTCCGTTTTGCGATGCAAAAGTGTTTTATGAATATCGTCCGACTGCATAACAGCCGTGCGATTTGCTGCTTGTTTTTGCAAAGACTTCCGCAGTTTCGGAGGTCTCCATATCATATTATGCATGACAATTTCACCTTGAGAATAATTTTTTCGACAATAAAAAATTTTTTTCTTTAAAAATAGCCCGAAAAACCCTTGTCAATCACCAAAAATCGCAAATATCACAAAAATTGTGTCGAAAAATCGTCAAAACTACTAATTTACAAAACGCTTTGATTGAAGTATAATATACTCTGCCGTATAACCGTAATACGGTTTTAAGCGCCTATACATACTTCTCTGTGTTCGTTTTGCGGGATTATGATGAGGCACTTTACAGGCAGTCCGCAAGATCCGTGGAGTATCAAGCTTATGATACAGCCGCACGGATTCTGCGGCTGTTTCTTTTTTTATCGCGAAATAATTAAATATTTAAAAAAGTGTAAAAACTATGGAATTGACGATGATTTTGTGATATAATCAATTGAGTACAAATTGAATTAAGGACATAACCAATGACAAAAATAGTAAAAATCAGAAAAAACACACTTCCGGCGGCTGTACTTTCGGGTGTGATCGCGTTTCCCGGGATACCTACTGCCGTTGATTTTATAGATGAAGATGACATACGTTCTGCCGAATATGCTTACAGTGCCGACAGCCGCCTGCTCACGGCGTTTCCGAGCGAGCTCGGCGAGGAAAAAGAGTCTGTTGACGGGGTGTACAAGTACGCGACCATATCCGAAGTCAAGCAGATACTCAGCCGTGAAGGCGGAATGTGCAGGGTACTGCTTGCACCGGTCGATCGCGCAGAGATAATTGAGCTTGACCGTCATGACGGCATGAATGTTGCCGAAATAATCGTGAGAATGTCTCCGCAGGAGCCTTCGTTCGGCGATGAAACCGCAACGCTTATCAGACGTGTGCGTGAGTGCATTGCGCAGATGAAGCTTACGTCCATGCGTGTTTCGCCCGATGTGGAACAGGCGGTCAACACGATACGCAGTATCGGACTGCTTGCCGATTTCGTAGGCGCGCAGGTGCTTGAAGAACGTGCTCACAAGCTCAGGGTGCTCAAAGAAAACGATCCTCAAAAGCGTATTGAGATCGCGATCTTCTGCCTTGAGGATGAAATTATGACCGCGAAGATCGACGACGACATAAATCGCAAGGTCAATATTGCGATGGATGAAAATCAGCGCGACTATTATCTTCGCGAAGAGATCAAGGTCATCAAGCGCGAGCTTGGCGAGGAAAGCGAAAGCGACGAGTTTTTGGCAAGGATCGTTGCGGCGAAACTGCCCGAAGAAGTTGAGGCAAAGCTGCGCAAGGAAGCCGAACGTATGTCGCATAACCAATACGGCTCTCCGGAAAACGCGGTTGCGCGTGCCTATCTTGAGACCTGCCTTTCCATACCGTGGAATAGAGTTTCGGGAAAGGGCGCCAATGTTGAAGCGGCGCGCCGTGTGCTTGACCGTGACCACTACGGGCTTGAGAAGGTAAAAAAGAGAATACTTGAATATATAGCGGTAAAGCAGCTTTCTCCGAGCGTGAACGGACAGATAATCTGTTTGGACGGACCTCCCGGGGTCGGTAAAACTTCGATCGCCTCATCGATCGCACGTTCCATGAAAAGGGAATTTGTCAGAGTATCGCTCGGTGGAGTAAGGGACGAATCGGATATACGCGGCCATCGCAAAACTTATATAGGATCAATGCCCGGACGCATAATCAACGCGCTGATAAATGCGGGTGTGAAAAATCCGGTGATTCTGCTTGACGAGATCGACAAAATGTCCGCGAGTGCGAACGGCGATCCTGCCTCCGCGTTACTCGAAGTACTCGACAGTGAGCAGAATAAAAATTTCAGAGATCACTATATAGAGCTTCCGGTGGATCTTTCGGAATGTATGTTCATTGCAACCGCGAACTCGCTTTCGAATGTGCCGCGCCCCTTGCTTGACCGAATGGAGACGATCCATCTTGATTCATATTCGCGCACCGAAAAACTTGAGATCGCAAAGCATCACCTCCTGCCGAAACAGCTTGTGCGTCACGGGCTTTCAAAAAGTGATCTGAAGGTATCCGATAAGGCGATACTTGAGTTGTGTGATTACTATACTGCCGAAGCCGGAGTAAGACAGCTTGAGCGTGAGCTTGCTTCGCTTTGCCGCAAGGCGGCGATGTCAAAGGCAGAGGGTAAAGGCAGACTTAATATAACCGAAAAGAATCTCAAGGAGTACCTCGGAAACCGAAAGACATTGCCGATCACGATTTCGGAGCAGGATGAGGTCGGCGTTGTCAACGGACTTGCCTATACCGAGATCGGCGGAGATCTTTTGAAGATAGAGGCTGCGGTCATGGACGGAACCGGCAAGCTTGAGCTGACCGGATCGCTCGGAGACGTTATGAAGGAGTCGGCGCATATTGCGTACAGTCTTGTACGTTCGCGTGCTACCGAGCTTTCGATAGACTCAAAGTTCTGTGCGGAAAAGGATATACATATTCATGTGCCCGAGGGTGCGGTGCCGAAGGACGGACCGAGTGCGGGCGTAACGCTTGCCACGGTGCTTGCCTCGGCGCTCGGAAACTATGAGGTCAGACGCGATATCGCGATGACGGGTGAGCTTACGTTGCGCGGACGGGTACTTGCAATCGGCGGGTTTAGGGAAAAAACGCTTGCCGCTTATACTGCGGGAGTAAAAAAGGTGATAATACCGAAAGACAATATCGGAGATCTTGACGAACTTGATCCTGCGGTAAAGGCAAATCTGGAATTTATTCCGGTGAGCGAAATTGATGAAGTTTTTGCAAACGCGCTTATCGGACTGCCGATAACATTCAAAGTTAACGAACCGAAGCTCCCGAAGCACTCTGTGCGCGTACCGATGGTGCCGAAGGCTCCGTCGATACCTGCGGTCAGAAATTCCGAAAAGTGAGATGAATAATGAAGCTTAACATTCAAAATTCCGACCTCGCCGTATGCGCCGGCAATCTGAATCAGTTTCCGCGCGACGGTCGTGCGCAGATAGCGTTTTCAGGTCGTTCAAATGTCGGCAAGAGCTCGCTCGTAAACACATTGCTCGGACGAAAAAAGCTTGCCAGAGTAAGCGCTCAGCCCGGCAAGACTATAACGATCAATTTTTATGACGTCGACAAGCAATTCTATCTTGTTGACCTGCCCGGGTACGGCTTTGCGAAGCGCCCGCCTGCCGATCGCGAGAAGTGGTCGAAGCTCTGCAATGACTATTTCACATCTGCAGATCGAAAAACACTCAAAGCCGTGGTACAGCTCATCGACATAAAGGTAGGACCGACTGCAGACGATGATATGATGCTTGAATGGCTGAACAGCGAAAACATTCCTTATATTATTGCGGCAACCAAGATCGACAAGCTCAATACCACTCAGGGCGAAAATAATATCAAGGCGCTTGCGGAGTACGAACTTGTAAGAGAGGGAACGATGATAATTCCGTTTTCGTCGCTGAATAAGCTCGGACGCGATGAGCTTATGCGCGAAGTGCTTCGCGCGGTTCAGGCATAAACCGCTCAGGCTTGTACTGTTTTGACTGTACGCTTCAGGAGCAGTCGGACAATTATTGAATATGAGCCGGCAACGCCGGTGTCTTTATGTATAATGAATACTATCAGAGAAATTATAAACGATCCTGCCGGTTTTTTGCTCAGTACGATCGTTATACTGCTTGCACTGACTTTTCACGAGTTCGCACATGGCTATGCCGCATATAAGATGGGAGATCCCACGGCAAAGAAAATGGGAAGACTTTCGCTCAATCCCTTTGCACATATTGATCCCGTAGGTTTTATCTGTATGCTCTTTCTGCATTTCGGTTGGGCGAAGCCCGTACAGGTTAACAGCCGATATTTCAAGCATCCCAAAACCGGTATGGCGATAACTGCGCTTGCCGGACCGGTTTCCAATCTTTTGATGTCCTTTATCGGCATTATCGGTACGAACGTAATGCTTACACTCTGTCAGAACGATATTATAAAAATCAACAGCAACTTCACATATAATGTCGTGAGCCTGATCATACAGTTTTTCCAATATGTTGCGCTTCTTAATATCTCGCTCGGACTGTTCAATCTGATACCGGTACCGCCGCTTGACGGCTCGCGTGTGCTGTTCGTAGTGCTTCCCGAAAAGTATTATTTCGGGCTCATGCAGTATGAACGGTACATACAGATCGGGCTGTTTGTACTTTTGTGGACGGGATTATTGAACCGACCGCTTAACGTTGCGACCGGATTTGTGTATGACGTGTTCAGCAGGCTTGTCGGTCTTATACCTTTTTTCGCATAACGTTGCTTTAGGTTACAGGAGAGACTTATGGACAACACTACGGCGCTCACTTTCAAGCTTGAGGAGTTTGAGGGTCCGCTTGATCTGCTGCTGTCGCTGGTTGCCAAAAACAAGGTTGAGATCTGCGATATACCCATCGCGCTGATATTCGATCAGTATATGGAGCACCTGGCGCTGATGCAGAGCATGGATATGGATATTGCCGGCGAGTTTATTGTGATGGCATCCGAGCTTATGTATATAAAGAGTCGTATGTTACTTCCGAGTGAAGAAGAGGAAGCAGAGGATCCGCGCGCAAGGCTTGCCGAGGCACTGCTTGAATATAAGCGGATCAAAGAAGCTTCGGGGATACTCGGTGAACGGTTTGAAAATTACGGCAGGCGCTACAGCAAGGATACCGACGAGATCCCGGCAGACAGCGGATATATTGAGCCGCATGACGCTGAGCTTTTGCGCGAAGCTTTTATGCGTATGTTCAAACGGATCAAAAGCGCGGAAAAGGAAAGCTCGGAGATCGAGATCCCGTTTGAAAAAATCCTGCGCGCGCCGATCGTACCGGTATCTGTCAAAATATACAGCGTGCTGAGGCTTATCAAAAAAAGCGGCAGTATCAGATACACCGAGGTGCTCGGTACGGCTCGCACCCGCTCGGAACTGATAGCGATATTTATGTCGGTGCTTGAGCTTATCAAAAACGGAAGAGTGTTGCTTGAACCGGTATATGATGAACTTTGCGTCGGATATGATGATTTTGAAATGAGTCTGAATCCCGACAGGCTGAAGACGGGTACGGAGTCGGGGACCGACGAAGTAAAAACGGAGCAATAGGTGTAAAAGCCTGATATCCCAAAATCCGCGTCCGCTTTTTGAGTCGGCTACGCCGACATTAAGATTTGTATGCAGGATCTGAAAGAAATGCAGCGTATTATTGAGGCGGTGCTGTTCGCGGCAGGTCATGCGGTGACGTATGAACGGCTTGCACTTTTGCTTGAAACCACCGAGGACGAGGTGAAAAAAGCGGTCGGATATATTTCCGACTCATATGCAGACCCGTCAAACGCGCGCGGTATCCAACTCGTTTGTTACGATAAGAGCTGTCAATTGTGCACTAAAGAAGAATATATTGATTATATCAGAGCGGCGCTAGGAATACGCCGCGGCGGTAATTTGTCGAAATCTTCACTTGAGGTGCTTGCGATCGTTGCTTATCATCAGCCGGTAACGCGTGCGTTTGTGGAGCAGGTGCGCGGGATCGACAGCTCATACGCGGTCGGCGCGCTTGCCGACAAAGGATTGATCGAAGTCTGCGGTAAGCTTGACGCACCCGGCAGACCGTCACTTTACCGAACTACCGATGATTTTTTGAGGTGTTTCGGACTTGATTCGCTCGGTTCGCTTCCTCCGGTGGAGTTGCTTGAAGCGGAGCTTGCCGCCAAACTTGCCGACGGCGGAGCGGATACGACCGCTTCGGAGCTTTCGGATCCGGAAAGCCAAGCGGTTGATGAACATTTTGCAAATGGAACGACGGAGCAGAACGAGGCACAATAAGTGAGCTTTGGTAAAATTTTCGCTGTTATGGAATAAAACTTGAGTTTTCACCCGAAAATAGGCAATATGGAGTAGGGTATGGGATATGTAATTGTCTGCGTAATCATCGGTTTAATTGCAGTGTTGCTTTTTTCCGATGTCGGTGTAAATATTGTTTACCGCAATGAGCTTAAGGTGAGGCTTTGTGTCTTTGGTTTGAAGGTGTATACTCTTTATCCCCCGAAGCCGAAAAAAGCCGCCAAGGTGCGAAGTCCGAAATCAAAGCAGAGTCAGAAAGCAAAATTCAAAAAAGAGTCGGACAAGCCGAAAACGGAGGAAAAAACGAAGGTTCCGCTTAATGAGACCGTCGATATGATCGCCGATGTAGTAAAGGAGACCGCGAAGCCGTTTTTTTCAAAGCTCAGAGTAAAGCTTTCGCGGATCGTTATTACAATTGCAACCGATGATGTTGCGAAAACGGCGTTGCTCTACGGAGCGGTCATTCAGGCTTGCGCATATCTCATCGAGGTACTTAAGAGATACACCGACTACGAGCTTGCGCGACGCACAGAATTGCGTGTTGAGCCGGATTTTTTAGGTACTAAAACATGGGCGGAAATAGATATTACGCTGTCAAACAATTTATTCAATCTGCTCGGTGTGGGATTAAGGGCGGCGATGGTTTATTTTAAACATAAGTAAGCAATAATTTAAAATATAAATGTAAGAGAGGATCATGTGCAATGTCAGATAACAAAATCAGTGAAATTATCGAAACCTCGCTTTCGGAACTCAAAAATGTGGTGGATGTCAACACCATTATCGGAGAGCCGATAAACACGCCTCAGGGTACGACGATCATTCCCGTATCAAAGGTTTCGCTCGCATTTGCTTCGGGCGGGCTTGATTACGGTAAAGCGGAGAATCCCGACCCGAAAAAAAAGCCCATAAGCTTCAGCGGCGGCGGCGGAACCGGAGTTTCGGTAACACCTGTCGGATTTTTGGTCGTCGGCGCAGACGGAAATGTTGAAATGCTCAGCGCAAACAAGGACAGCGAGCCGAATGACGCGGTGAGTGCGCTTACCGGACTTATCGAAAAATCTCCCGACCTTATTTCAAGACTCAAGGAAGTCTTTAAAAAGGATAAAAAGAAAGAAGACTGCTCGGAAAAGAAAGCCGAAGAAGAATAAACGCAGCGCTTTGTTTTGTGCAGTATTTTACTTGCCGGTCTGATTTTTCCGCGTATTATCGCAGCGGCAATGCAAACCCTATTCTCAGTAAATTATGAATGGGGTTTGCTTTTATGCATGAAAATAGATTGAAGAAAAAGTTCTGCCGTCTGCTTTCCTCTGCCGTATTGTTTTCAATTATGATTTCGATGCTCGGCACACTTTTTTCAACGCCTGCGCTTGCCGCAATGCCGTCTGTGTCTGCCGCGAGCGCGATTCTGATTGATGCCGATTCGGGAAGCGTGCTTTGGCAGCAGAATGCCGATGAGCGCAGACCGATGGCGAGTACGACCAAAATTATGACGGCGCTTGTGGCGCTTGAGACAGCGCCGCTCGATACGCCGCTTACCGTGCCCTCAAGCGCGGTCGGGATCGAAGGTTCTTCTGCCTGCCTGAAGGGCGGGGAGGCGATGACGCTTGAAGACCTGCTGTACATTATGTTGCTTGAAAGCGCAAATGATGCTGCCGCGGCAATTGCAGTAACGCTCGGAGGCAGTATTGAAGGCTTTGCCGACATGATGAACGAAAAGGCACATGAACTCGGACTTGAAAATACTTCATTTTCCAACCCGCATGGGCTTGATGATGAGAACCATTACACTACTGCGGCGGAGCTTGCCAAAATTGCTGCGGCTGCAATGAAGAATCCCGAATTTGTGAAAATCGTATCGACTTACAGATGTAAGCTTCCGTTATCAGGCGGCGGATTCAGGTATTTGCTCAATCATAATAAAATGCTTAAGCTGTACGACGGTGCGCTCGGAGTAAAGACCGGCTTTACCAAAAAGAGCGGCAGATGCTTGGTATCGGCGGCAAAACGCGGAGACACTACGCTTATCGCGGTCACGCTTTCGGCGCCCGACGATTGGAATGATCACAGGGCTATGCTTGATTTTGGGTTCGCCGGTTATGAGACCAGAATTCTGCACACGCCGGGCGAGTATTCAAATATTGTTCCGATAATCGGCAAAAAAATCACTTATGCTGAGGTCGTGTCGGACTCCGGAGCAAGCGGACTGTTTAAAGTCGGTGCCAAGCCGTGCGAGGCTCATGTTTATCTGCCGAGATTTTTTGTGACTCGTATAGCCCCGGGCGACTGCGTCGGTGAAATTGTGTTTACAAGCGACGATGGCATAGTGGCGCGCGTGCCGCTGTGTGTCAAACAAATAATGGATGTTGCGGCGGAGCAGGACTCCGCCGGGGAGTAATATTTTACATATGGAAGAGATCAGACTTCAGAAGTATATAAGCGATTGCGGACTCATGAGCAGACGCGCCGCCGAAAAAGAGATACTTGCGGGTAATATCAAGGTGAACGGCGAGTGTGTTGAGTTAGGGCGGAAGATCGTTCCCGAGCGCGATGTCGTTACTTATCGCGGGCGTAAGATCCGCAACAATATCAAGCATAAAACGTATATAATGCTTAATAAGCCGCGCGGATATGTTACCACTATGAACGACGAGCGTGAGCGCAGATGTGTGCGCGAGCTTGTGTCAGATGCCGACGAGCGGGTATATCCGGTAGGTCGGCTTGACATGAATTCCGAGGGACTTTTACTTATGACAAATGACGGTGAGCTTACCAACAAGCTTACGCATCCGAGTCACGATGTTGCAAAGCTTTACTTAGTCAGGATCGGCGGCAAGCTTACTGCCGAATTGCTTGAGGAATTTTGCTCACCTATGGAGCTTGACGGATATGTGATACAGCCGGTCAAGGCCGAGGTCATGTCAAGCGACGATAATTCAACGCTTTTGCGTGTAGAGCTTCATGAAGGCAGAAACCGCCAGATACGCAAAATGTGCGAAATGCTTGGGCTGTCGGTGTTAAGTCTGAAGCGTGTGGCGGAGGGCAAGCTTTTGCTCGGAAAGCTTCCCGTAGGTAAATGGCGGTATCTGACCAAAGAAGAAAGGGAATACCTGAGATCACTCTGATTCGGGTGCGGTACATATATGTATCAGATTAAACCGGTGCAGGAAAAAGCGGATCAGGCAAGGATGTGTGAGCTTTGCAAGATCAAATACGATGCCGACCTTTTGGCATATGCCGCGACCTACGACGACGGAAGGCTTATCGGAATTTGTCAATTCACGATGCGCGACGATATGGGATATGTTTACGAGCTTGCCGCAGCCCCCGGGGTTGATGACTTTGAACCGATGTACATAATGGGCAAGGCGGCATTGAATTTTATCGATCTTTGCGGGATCAAAAAGGCGCGGTATCTCGGAAGCGATTCGCCGTTGATAAGAGCGGTCGGCTTTGAGATGAATGAGCGCGAGGGCGGGCTTTTCGTCGATCTTAACGGCTTTTTCGAGCATAAGTGCGGCGGCAAGTAAAAGTAAATATCTGTGACAAATTTAAAAATCGGTGTAAAAGCGCTGACAATTAGCTTTTACACCGATTTTTTGAGATATTATTAAATCGGCGGCTTATTCAATTTCTATAAGCTCGTAATCAAGATTGCCGATGCCGAGCGAGGCTGCCGATTCGACCGTGCGGATACCGTGCCGGCTTTCAATGCGTTCGACCAAATGATCGCGCCCTCGATCATTCGAAGCATAAACAAGATCGACACACGCTTTATCTATTGCGACCGGGTCAAGCGAGGCAAGTATGCCTATGTCTTTCATGCAAGGATCTTCCGCGACTGCGCAACAGTCGCAGTCTACCGAAAGATTGCACATTACGTTTATATATGCAATTCTTCCACCAAACAGAGATACTACCGCGGAGGCTGCATCAGCCATTGAATCAAGAAAATCATCCTGAGGCGCCACATGGCTCCATATCTCGGCAGGGTCTGCGGTCACGCCTGCCGAATGGATATACGCTTTTCCGGCAGATGAAGCACAACCGATAGAAAGCTGTTTGAGCGCACCACCGAAGCCGCCCATGGGATGTCCTTTGAAGTGCGAGAGCACGACCATTGAGTCATAGTTTGAAATGTGCTTTCCGACCAGATCTTTTTTGATCTTTATACCGTCCGGGATCGCGAGAGTCATGTCGGGACCCTCTGCGTCAAGCAGATCCACCTTGAAATATTTAGACCAACCGTGAACTTCAAAGAGCTTCATATGCTTTTCGACGGTGTTGCGCTCGCCTCCGTATGCCGTGTTGGCTTCGACGATCGTACCGCCGATATAATCAACCATCGGTTTCCAGAAAGCAGGCCTTAAAAAGTTCTGGTTTCCTGCTTCGCCCGAGTGGACTTTTACGGCGATGTTTCCGAGCGGTTTAAAGCCGAGCAATTTGTACAGCTTTATTACATTTTCGGGGGTAATGGATTTTGAAAAGAAAACTTTTGAGCGGGCATCATTCATAATTTTCACTTCCTTATCATTTTATTCCGCAGATATTGTATCACAGTCGGACGGTTAATTCAATATAAAAAACGTAAATATTTTATATGAGGTGATACATAGCTTAAATATATTGACACTTTGAGCAAGTTGTGTTAAAATTTCAGTATATAATTTTTGCGGTTGCTTTTTTGAGTAAAAAACAATAACGACGCTGTAAGAGTTACGCTTTATAAAATTCGATTTGTTTATGTCGTAAGCTTAAACGCAGTGCGGTTTGTATGTAATGTAGGATCGGCTTCGCCGAACGGAGAAAATTATGTTTGAAAAATCAAGTTGGATAATGCCGACCGAAGATTTCGGCGGCGCTCAGGTCATATATACGTACGCGTTTGCTCCGAAAGGGGAGATCCGCACTGCTGTGCTTAATGTTACCGTATGCGGTGTGTACAATGCCTATATTGACGGAGTGAAGCTCGGTGAAAATGTGCTTGCGCCCGGATACACTTCCTTTTATAAGCATCATCTGTATCAGACCTATGACATCACCGAAAGATTGTCCGATAAGTCTGTGCTGACGTTTGAGGTCGGAAAAGGTTGGTATGGTTCAAGGGTAACGCATAATGCGTTCGATCATTCAAACGATCTTGCGCTGATCGCACAGCTTGATGTCGAATACGAAAACGGTGAGTGTGAAACTGTCGTTTCAGACGGGATTTGGCAATGCGGACGCGGCAAAGTAACCTTCAGCGACATATATGACGGCGAATGCTGTGACGGCAGGATTATACCGAAGCTTGATTCTGCCGTCAGATGCGTTGACATACCCAAGGCTCAACTATGTCCTCAGGACGGTGAGCTGATCATTGAACACGATGTCTTCAAGCCGAGTGTGATTATCACGCCGCGCGGCGAGTGCGTGCTTGATTTCGGAGAGAATATTACCGGTTATCCGTTTTTTGAAAACCTTTCTGCTGTGAGCGGCGAGCTTGTAAAGCTTTCTTTCGGTGAAGTGCTTGATTCGGACGGGAATTTCTATAATGCGAACTATCGTTCGGCAAAATGCCTGTTTGAATACATATGCCGCGACGGCAAAAATTCATACAAGCCGTCGCACACTTTCTTCGGATTTCGTTATGCGAGAGTGGACTCGCTTCCGAAAGGGGCCTCGCCCGAGTCTATATGGGCGACCGACGTATACTCTGACATTAAACGTATCGGAAGCTTTGAGTGCGCACTGCCGCTTGTAAATCGGCTGTTCAATAATGTAATACGCGGACAGAAGGATAACTTCCTTGATATTCCTACTGACTGTCCTCAGCGTGATGAACGCGAGGGGTGGACGGGAGATGCGCAGGTATTTGCAAAAGCGGCGGCGTACAATTTTAGCGTGGATAAGTTTTTTGCAAAGTGGCTTTGCGATATGCGGCTCGACCAGCTTGAAAACGGCGATATAACCCGTATCGTGCCGGATGTGGGCTGGGGAGGCGGCGCGGCGGCATGGTCGGACGCGGTTACGATAATTCCATGGACGATGTATATAATGTACGGGGATAAAAAACTGATTGCCGATATGCTTCCCGCAATGAAAAAATACGTGGAATATCTCCGCCATGCCGGCGAGAGCGAATGTTTGCTTACGGGAGTGGAGCAGCCTTTCGGCGATTGGCTCGGACTTGACCGCAACGGCGCAGGCGATTCGTATGTCGGTGCGACCGACAAGGAGTTTATCGGTGCGGCATTTTATGCGCACTCTACGCTCTTACTTGCCAAATCCATGGAGGCGCTCGGACTTGACGCATGCGAATATTTTGCACTTCATAACAGAATCGTCGAAGCAATAAAGGAAACTTACACAGCGTACGATACGCAGACCTATTGTGTGCTTGCATTGCATTTCGGACTTTGCAAGGACAAAAAAACGGTTGCGGAAAAGTTAGTGTCTTTGATACATGAACACGGTGACAGCCTTACTACCGGCTTTGTGGGCACGCCGTACCTGCTTCATGCGCTCAGCGATAACGGATATACAGAGCTTGCGTATACCCTCTTGCTTCGCACTGAATATCCCTCGTGGCTGTATCCGGTAACTCTCGGAGCGACTACCATATGGGAGCATTGGGACGGTATAAAACCCGATGGGACCATGTGGAGCACTGACATGAATTCTTTCAATCACTATGCATACGGAGCTGTTGCGGATTGGCTTTACAGCGTAGTATGCGGAATCAGACCGGTTGAAAGTCCCGACGGCGTAGGCTTTGCAAAAGTTATCATTGATCCGAAGCCCGACAAGCGGCTCGGCTCTGCGAGAGCGGAGCTTGACACACCGCACGGTAAAATTATCAGCGCATGGCGATTCGAGGGCGACGAAGTGAAATATGAAATCAGTGTTCCGGATAACGTGGAACTTGTAGATTTACGCTGAGGAGCGATCATGCATGATCTGTATCAAAGCATACGTCCGATAATGACCTCGGCGACGATGATCGGGTATTTTGTCGGAGTTTTACCGATCACCTGCATATTTGGGATCCTGTATGCGCTGTTCCGTTACGTTTATCTCGTGAAAAAACAAATAAAAAGTAAGCGATCTTCTGAAATCATCAGGTTTTTGTCTGTCTGTTACTTAACGGGATTATTTAATCTTCTGATAGTGCCTTTGGGCATCTGGACGAATATTTTTGACGGCATTTTCTTT
>DHJP01000143.1 GCA_002404395.1 Clostridiales bacterium UBA4717 | reverse complement strand
ATCATTGACAAACCTACATTTCAATAAATAAAGAAACCGCGTGCCGCGACTGCCGCAAAAGCGAGCAAAAGCGCACAGAGACTTTGCACGAGCTTAATACAAAGATGCGGTGTAAGCGGAATTTTTTCGTTTGTGAGCAGATCTGCCGCTTGAAGCTGTACGCATACACCGCCGAACGAAAGCGCGGCGGAAGCAATGATGAAGCCGACCTCACGCGGCAGTGCGGAGAGTGCGGCCGAGCCGTTTGATATTTCAAGAAAAGGCAAAAGAAATCGTACCGAGGGAAAGCGGAGCGCGAGTGCGTCCGCCGCGACCGTGAAGATCACCACGTAGCCGCAAAGCGCCGCGCAGGCGGAAACGGCGGATCTTACCGCCGCACAGAATGCGGTGATCGGAGACTCATGTACCGACGTTATTTTTTCTTCAGACTGCCCGACTTCGCCCGGGTGATCAGGTTTGCGCGGACGGGTTAGCCGCAGTGTGATAAGTGAAGCGGCTATTTGTATAAGGTATATGTACACGCCGAGCCGTGCGTCTGAAAATATCGCGCCGCCGATCAAGAGCACAGGCAGTGCCGGACCGGTGTTGTCGGAGACCGCCGCAAGGCGCGCGCAGTCGTCGCGGGAAATGACGCCGCTTTTTCGATATTCGAGCGCTGAGATCACTCCCGAAGGAAAGCCCGCCAGAAAAGAGAAAAGGTAAGTGCCGACGAAGCGGCCGGGAAGTCCCGAGAGCGCGTGAAAAGGTTTTTCAAATATGCGGTAGAGCAGCCCGAGCGCGCCCGAACGCGTGAGAAAGCCCGAAAGCACTGCAAAGCAAAAAAGCGAGGGCAAAAGCTTTTTTGCGCAGGAAAGAATTGCACAAGCCGCCGAGACTTTGGCGGCTTCCGGACACAAGAGCAGCCAAAACAGCAGCAGTATTGCCGACGCGCTCATGAAAAGCGAGAGCAGACGGTTATATAAAACAGAACGAGTATGAATCTTCACGGCATAAACCCCCGAATATCGCAGTATAATCTAATATCACTATATTTAAGGCGGTGACAGAATATGAAGCTTTTAAAGCGGGAAGCGTCAGGAAACGGCGGTCATGAGGTTTCACGGGTTCACTCGTGTATTTATATAAGCAATACCGGCTCACGCCGCGAAGTGAGTGTATATCGTGCGCTCGGACTTGCCGATTATAACGATGCCTGTGTGAAACTTAAGCTTGCTGACGGCGAGGCAAGCATAACCGGAAAGAGTTTGATATTAAAGCGGTTTTCAGAAAAAGAGATCATCGTCGAGGGTGAAGTTACCGCCATTAACTTCGGTTAAGCGAAGTGCTGGATTCAAAACATCGCCTCACGGCAAGTTTCAACTCGCCTTGCGCGGACAAAACGAAACACGCTTTTTCGAAAAAGCAACATCATTTATCTTCGTAGATCGGGGTCGCTATGAAAAAAAATAAAAATTCAAAAAAATCAAAATGCTTCGGAAATTTGTTGAAGCTCACATTCCTCGACCGCATTTCGGGATATGTCTGCTTCAATGCCGCCGACGAACGCGTACGCGTTATAAATAACCTCTTATCATGCGGTATCCGATTTAAAGCCGCCCCTGACGGCAGTATAGTTCTGCCGTTGTCGCATACGACCGCGCCGAAAAAACTCGCCTCGCTGCTCGGACTTTCGTACGAGCGCTTCACGGTGCGCGGACTGCCGTCAGTCATTTTTCGATATAAGCGTCGCCCGGGACTTGTTCTTTCCGCAATTTTTGCCGTATTTCTCACCATATATTCTTCCGGATTTGTCTGGGATATAAAGATTTCCGGAAACCGTGCCCTTTCTGACTCGCAGATCCTTGCGCTGCTTGAGAAATCGGGCTGTACGCCCGGCGTCCGCCGCAGCTCGCTTGACTTAGACCTGCTTAATAATACCGTTCTCGATGCCGAGGAAAGTCTCGGCTGGCTCAGTGTGAACTTTCGCGGCACCACCGCCTTTGTTGAGGTTATTGAATATGCGCGCCCGAATTCTGACAATGCCGCCTCGAAGCCTGCGAACCTTGTCGCTTCGCGCGACGGAGTCGTAAGAGAGCTTGATGTGGTTGCCGGCGAACCGGCAGTCGCGCCGGGTGAAACGGTGAAAAAGGGTGAGTTGCTCGTCGGCGGGCTGTATGACAGCCGACGAAGCGGATATGTTGCGCTGCACGCCGAGGGCGAGGTCATTGCCGAAGTGCTTGATCGCTTTGAGGTGCGGATACCGCTTGAGCGTGCCGTTAAAACCTATACCGGACGTAGCTTTTCAGACAAGTCATTGATATTTTTCGGAAAAAGTCTTAAAATTTCAAAAAACAGTGGAAAAATATCCGCAGAGTATGATATAATAAACGGAGAGTCGGAAAACAGTGTGGCAGGTCACGGATTTGAAGTCACCTCAAGCGTGAAAAAGCTTGAACTTGTGCACGGACTCTCCCTGCCTGTAAAGCTTTCAACGACCGTCTACAACGAGTATGAGACCGAGACCGTCCGCGTTACCGAAGATGCGGCAAAGCGGCTTGCCCGCGACGCGCTTGATCTGAAGCTTGCTGCAATCTCAAAGATCGGCGATGTCACCGAAAAAACACTTTCGGAGTATTGCGACGGCGAAGCTTACGTGATAAAAGCCGCCGTCTATCATACAGAGAATATCGCTGTCAGCCGACCTATTCCCATGAAGTAAAAGTGAAAGGAATCCCGATGTCCGAGAGAATAATCAAAACGCGCACGCTCGCAGAGTTGTCCGCGCTGTTCGGAGTCTGTGATAAAAATGCCGAGGAGCTTGAAAAAGCTTTCGGAGTCACCCTGAAAAATCGAAGCCTGAGCGAGTCGGGCGACAGCGCGCTCGAAATCGACGCGCCGAACTCCGAAAGCCTTGAAGCCGCCGCCGATGCCGTGGTGTGTCTGCTCAGAATGATCGAAAACGGAAGCGAGCCCGATGCGCACGAGGTCGCTTATGTGATCGAAACCGTCAAAAAACGAAACGGCGAAGCTCTCAAAGCTTTTGAGGGCGAGGTCGTCTGTCTCAGCGCCCGCGCAAAGCCGATAAAACCCAAAACGCTCGGACAGCGTGCTTATGTGAATACTATAAAAAACAATACCGTCGTATTCGGACTCGGACCTGCCGGAACGGGCAAGACTTTTCTCGCGGTCGCCTGCGCGGTGCGCGCATTGCGCGACAAAGCGGTAAGTCGGATAGTGTTGACCCGTCCTGCGGTTGAAGCGGGCGAAAAGCTCGGTTTTCTGCCGGGCGATCTGCAGGAAAAGATCGACCCGTATCTGCGCCCGCTCTATGACGCGCTCTATGATCTGCTCGGAAGCGAGACCGCAGCGAAATACGCCGAACGCGGCGTGCTTGAGATCGCGCCGCTTGCTTACATGAGAGGTCGCACGCTCGACGACGCGTTTATAATTCTTGATGAAGCTCAGAATACCACGCCCGAACAGATGAAAATGTTCCTGACCCGTCTCGGCTTCGGCTCAAAGGCGGTTATTACGGGCGACCTTACGCAAACCGATCTGCCGCCCGGAAAAAAGAGCGGACTCGCCGAAGCGGTCGAGGTGTTGAAAAACGTTGACGATATAGCTGTCCATCGTTTTACCGATACCGATGTCGTACGCCATAAGCTTGTGCGGGATATAATCAATTCATACGAACGCTATTATGCGAAAAATAAAGAAAGCGACTCGAAAGGAAGTCTGACAAAATGAAAAAAAGCAGAGTGATGTTCAGAAACGAACAGGACAAGGAGCCGATGCTTCCCGCCACCTGCGCGCTTGTTCGCGGTGTGGTCGATACCACTCGCGAATTTATGGAGCTTGCGTATCCTATATCCGTATCGGTCACTTTTACCGATGATGATAAAATTCGTGAAATAAACCGTGATTTCCGCGGGATCGACGCGCCGACGGACGTGCTTTCGTTCCCGCAGTATGACCCGGACGAGCTTTACGGCGGCGCACTGTTTTCCGGCGAACCGGTACTGCTCGGCGATATAGTGCTCTCGCTTGAGAGGGCGCGCGCGCAGTCGATCGAATACGGTCACAGCTATGTCCGCGAGGTCGCATTTTTGTGCGCGCACTCAATGCTTCACCTGCTTGGATACGATCATATCGAAAAGGAGGACGAGCTTGAAATGCGCCGCCTCCAGGACGAAATTCTTGAAATAATGGGGATCAGCCGCAAGGTTTGCCATCCGGAGGAAACGAAAAGATGAAAAAGAATGGTTTTATTGCGATCCTCGGCAGACCCAATGCCGGAAAATCCACGCTTTTGAACGCATTGCTCGGTGAAAAGATAGCCATAGTCTCGCGCAAGCCGCAGACTACGCGCACAAAGATCAACGGAATACTTACAAGGGGCGAAACTCAATACGTATTTATTGACACTCCGGGTATGCTTAAAAGCTCCAAAAATAAGCTCGGAGACTATATGGTAAAAAGCATTCGCAGCGTTATCGGCGGAGTCGATGCCGCATACCTCGTCTGCGATGCCGCAAAGCACGTTTCGGATACCGAACGTACGATCGTCGAAAGTCTGAAAGCACGGAAGATACCCGTCATTCTCGTTGTAAATAAAGAGGATACAGTAGACGCGCACCGCCTTGCCGAAGCGATACTTGAGTATTCCGCACTTACCGACTTTGCCGCCGTCGTGCCGATGTCGGCGATAAACGCAAAGGGCGTCGATATCCTGCTTGAAGAGACCGACCGATTCATGGCCGAGGGCGAGTGGTTTTTCGACGCGGACATGATCACCGACCAACCCGAGCGTAGCCTTGCCGCCGAAATTATCAGGGAAAAGCTACTTCGTACGCTTGATGACGAAATACCGCACGGCACCGCTGTTGTAATTGAGGGATTTGAGGAATCGTCGAAGCTTATTAAAATACGTGCCGATATCTATTGTGAAAAAGCTTCGCACAAAGGTATCATCATCGGACATAAGGGCGAGACGCTTAAAAAGATCGGCACTTACGCACGCGAGGATATGGAAGCCTTTTTCGGCATCAAGGTACACCTTGAGCTGTGGGTCAAGGTAAAGGAGAATTGGCGCGACAGCGTAGTGAATCTCCATAATTTCGGTTTCAACGAAAGCGACCTTTGACTGTCATTTGTGCAATGTCATTTATGAATCATAAAAAGCTTCGGATATGAAGCTTTCCAAACCGATTGGTGTGCTGCTTTTTAACGTACGATGAAAGAAAAAATATGGAGATCTCACTTGACGCGCTGGTGATCGGCGAAACGAAATTAAACGATAATAAAAAGTATATTACGCTCCTGTCACCCGAGAGAGGGAAGCTTTCTGCACTCGTGCACGGTGCGTCGAGTGCGAAAAGCCGCAGTCTTTCGGCTGTCAAACCGCTTTCATATTCGTCGTTTGTACTGACGCAAAAGGGAAGCGGCGCATCGGGTGTTTCCGGTGCATATACATTGCGTGAAGCCTCACTTAAGCGCACTTTTTTTGAGGTTAGCGAACGCCCTGAGGCGCTCGCATTGGCTTCGTATATAATCAGTGTTGCCGGATATGTCGCTACCGAAGGTGAAGAGCAGTCAGAGTTGTTTTCACTGACCTTGAATTCATTACATAAGCTTTGCTCGCCGGAGGTGCCGCTTTCAATTGTTAAAGCCGCGTTTGAACTTCGCACTGCAGCGCTGATCGGCTTTGCACCCGCGCTTGTCGCCTGCTCGGTCTGCCACGACGAGTTGAGGGACGATGATGCGAGCTTTCGTATTTATGACGGCACGCTCAGATGCGCTGCGTGTGAAAAAAGATCGCACGAGCTGCCCGAGTATGAGGTTGTGATGAAGCTTTCACCGGCTGTGCTTGCTGCTATGCGATATGTAATCTATTGCGATGCAAAAAAGCTTTTTTCATTCAGCCTTGCCGATAAAAATGATATGCAAAAGCTTAACGAGGTCTGTGAAAAGTATTTGAGCGCACATATTGAAGCCACCTTCCCGGCGCTGAAGATATATAAGGAACTTACCGCGAAGATATAGTCTCAAGGAGTGAAGCTTTGCGCTTCGCTTTTGCATTATATGAACCGCCTGCGGCGGCGTGAACATCGAAGAGTGAGTGAAGCTTTGCGCTTCGCTTTTGCATTATATGAGCCGCCTACGGCGGCGTGGAGAATACCTTGAAAGGATTTGAAAAATCCGTAAATACACTCGAATTCAATAAAATACGCGAGCTGCTTGCCGCTTGTGCTCCGACCGACGCGGCGCGTGAGCGCGCGCTCGCGCTTGAGCCGGAAACCGAGCCGTCCGCGGTAAAGCGTGCGCTTGATCTGACTACCGATGCCAAAAATATGCAGGCGGTAAAAGGGATGCCTTCGTTTTCGGGCGTGCACGATATTTCCGCCGCACTTGAGCGCGCTGACAAGGGCGCGGCGCTGTCGGCGCATGAATTACTTGATATCTCAGGTCTGCTTCGCACTGTGCGCGGGCTTATCGAATATGCCGACCCCGCAAAGGTCAAGCCGGGCAGCCTTGCGCCGCTCTTTTCGGGACTTATCCCCGAAAAGGGACTTGAAGAGCGAATAAATTCTTCGATCCTCTCCGAGGATGAGATCGCCGACACCGCAAGTGCAGAACTAGCTGACATCCGACGCAAGATCCGCGCCGCAAATAACCGCGTCCGTGACAGTCTCAGAGATTTTATAACCGGTTCGCGCTCTAAGTATCTTCAGGAAAATATCATTACCACGCGAAACGGCAGATTCGTTATCCCCGTAAAGGTAGAGTACCGCAATGAGATCAAGGGTCTTGTTCACGATACTTCCTCCTCCGGTGCGACTCTCTTTATCGAGCCGGTCTCGGTCGTTGAGGCGAACAATGATATCAGGGTGCTTGAAACTCGCGAGCAGAAGGAGATCGAACGAATACTTGCCGCGCTGTCTGCCGCGGCAAGCGCGATCTCTGATATTCTTTTGCTTAACTATGATAAAGTCAACCTGCTTGCATTCATTTTTTCAAAAAGTGAACTTTCTTTCAGAATGAGTGCGCGGGAGCCGATCGTCGATTACGGTCGCTGCATCGACCTTATCAACGCGCGTCACCCGCTTTTGAATCCCGAAACGATCGTGCCCGTAAGCGTCTCGCTCGGCAAGCCGCTCGGTGCGGACAAGCGCCCGATCGACACGCTTGTGATTACCGGACCGAATACCGGAGGTAAGACCGTAACTCTCAAAACGCTCGGTCTGTTCGCGTTGATGGCGCAGTCGGGACTTCATCTGCCCTGCTCGGAAGGCTCGCGGATCTGTGTATTTGACTCGGTTTTTGCCGATATCGGAGACGAGCAGAGCATAGAACAATCGCTTTCGACTTTCTCCGCGCATATGGTGAATATTGTTGATATTACCAAAGAAGTCGGAGCGCACAGTCTTGTACTGTTTGATGAGCTCGGCGCCGGCACCGATCCTGTCGAGGGTGCGGCACTTGCCGTATCGATTCTGGAGTTTGTCCGCTCGCGCGGCGCACTTTGCGCGGCTACGACCCACTACGCCGAGCTGAAGATGTTCGCGCTTGAGACCGAGGGTGTTTGCAACGCTTCCTGTGAGTTTGATGTCGCGACTCTGCGCCCGACGTATAAGCTGATAATCGGTTCACCCGGCAAGTCGAACGCTTTCGCTATCTCGTCACGCCTCGGAATTTCGGACGCTATCATATCGCGTGCCTCAGAATTGCTTTCAAGTGAGAACAAACGGTTTGAGGACGTTATCGGCAAGCTTGAGGAGTCGCGAGTCGCGTATGACAAGCGGCTTGAGGAGCTTGAACGCGAACGCGCCGAGTTTGAAAAAACGCGTGCCGAACGTGAAACGCTCATTACTTCACGCCTTGCCGAGTCTGAAAAACAGCTTGCCAAAGCACAGACTCAGGCGGCGGGAATCGTCCGCAGTGCCCGCGCCTCAAGCGAATATATAATGAATCAGCTTGAGGAGGTCAAGCGTCATCGTGAAAGCGAAAAGCTTGCCGAAAAGCTTGACGCGGCGCGCGCTGATATCAGACGGAAGCTGCGCGAAACGGGCGAACGTGTCGATCCTGTGATCGAGCGTAAGCTTGAGGGCTATGTACTGCCGCGCCCGCTCAAGATCGGCGACAAAGTGCTGCTTGTGGATATAAACAAGCACGGCACCGTCACCGATATCTCTCGCGACGGCAAACTGACCGTAAAATCCGGTATTCTCAGCGTAAAGACGAAGGTCTCAAACGTAATGCTTGAGGATGAAGAAAACGTAAAGCCGCAGGATAAAAAAGCGAGCGCTTACGCGAAATACCGCACTGCCGTCAGAAGCGACTTCAAGGACGAGCTTGATATACGCGGAGAGCTTGGCGATGACGGTTGCTTCAGACTTGATAAGTATCTTGACGAAGCAAAGATCGCAGGTATTGAGACCGTGCGGATAATCCACGGTAAAGGTACGGGCGCGCTCCGCAGCGCGGTATGGACATTTTTAAAGAAGGATTCGCGTGTAAAGGAGTTCAGGCTCGGGCGTTACGGCGAAGGTGATATGGGCGTCACCATCGTTACCTTAAAATAGGCGGCATTTCGCTGAGGCTGACTTTGCAAGTTTATTCGGTAGGTGCAAATTTTGATTCTGCACGCGGCGGGCAGCCGCGTGCAGTGTGTCCGTTTTTGTTTTGCGAAAAGAACTTTTTTCAATTTTTAAAACAATATAATAATTGCATATTTTTATAATATATAATAAAATTTCGCATTTTCGAAAAACGCTTTATTTTAAGGCGTTTTTTTGCTATAATAAGCGCGAAGATATAATTTCTGACAAGTGAAGTCAACGAGCTTGCCGATAAGTAAATAAAATTCGGCGGCGAAGATAAAGTCTTCGGAAATCGAGGTTTTCAAACTTCGTGCAATCGGCACGGTACTGCCTGAATTATCACCGATCAAATTTTTAACCGCTATAAGCGGCATGGAGGATATTATGAGCGAAAAAATGGCACTCGGCGTACAGCTCTACTCGCTGCACCCCTTTATGAAAGACGAAAAATGCTTCAGAATGGTCATGGAAAGAGTAGCCGATATCGGCTACAAATATGTCCAGGTCTCCGCTCTCGGTAACGTAGCACCCGAAGTCATCAAGGAAGAAGCAGATAAAAACGGACTTGAGGTTGTTCTTACCCATTGGAGCCCGGACGCACTGCGCAACGATACCGATAAAGCGATAGCGGATCATAATGTATTCGGCTGTAACGCTATCGGTATCGGCGGCTTGTATATATATGGTACCGGCGGCTGCAGCGGAGTTTCTTTTGAAGCCTACGATAAATTCCATGCGGAGTTTACACCTATAATCGAAAAGATCAAAGCTGCCGGCAAAACTTTCGTTTACCATAACCACCGCTTTGAATTTGCGCGTCATAACGGTAAGCTTGATATAGTCTACCTTCTTGAGCAGAACCCTGATGTAAAGCTTGTATTCGATACCTATTGGGCACAGTCCGGCGGATATGACCCGGCGCTCTTTATCAAACAGTACGGTGAACGTATACATACCGTCCACCTCAAGGATATGAAGATCGTCCGCGATGTTCAGAAGTTTACCGAGATACTTGACGGTAACCTCAACTTTGATTCGATCATGGACGCTTGCCTCGAAAAGAAGATCAAGTACCTCATGGTCGAACAGGACGAGACCGATCTTGAAGACCGTTTCACCAGCGTTAAGAGAAGCTACAATAACCTTATGGAAAGATACGGCGATATTCTTAAGTAATTTCAAACATTACCGAAAGTTACGAAAAACGGCGTGTGCGAAAGCCGCGCCCCGATAAACCCGAAAGGATTCAGAAAAATGGCAGAATTTAAACTCAGCGCTTTTGCCGACGAGTATTCACAGTCGATCGACGAGCAGATAAAGGCACTTTGCGAGCACGGCATCCCGTATGTCGAACTGCGCGGCGTGGACGGCACCAACTGTGCCGATATCACTGAGGATAAGGCGCGTGAGATCAAAGCGAAGTTTGATGCCGCCGGCATAAAGGTTTGGTCGATCGGTTCGCCGATAGGCAAAATCAATATCAAAGATGACATGGCTCCGCATATGGAAAAGCTTGCGCACGTGATACGCATAGCAAAACTGCTTGGATGCCCGCGTATACGTATGTTCTCATTCTATCTCGACGAGGGAGAGGATAAAACGGCAGTTCGCGGCGAGGTGATGGCTCGCCTTGAGAAAATGACGGCACTTGCAGAGTCAGAGAGCGTGCTTTTGTGTCATGAGAACGAAAAGGGAATATACGGCGACGATGCCGAAAGCTGTCTTGATATTTATAAAACGCTCGGCGGCAGACTCGGTGTGATATTTGATCCCGCAAACTTTATTCAGGTCGGCTGTGAGCCTTACCCGCACGCCTTTTCAATGCTCGGCGACAAGCTTGCGTATATGCATATCAAGGACGCATTAAACTCAGACGGCTCGGTCGTTCCGGCAGGCATGGGTAACGGAGAAATTCCGAAAATACTCTCCGAAATAAACAAAAATTATAAAGGTGAGTTTGTGCTTACGCTTGAGCCGCATCTCAAAGTCTTTGACGGACTTTCGGGACTTGAGCGCGAGGGCGAGACCACGGTAGTGCGCGAGAACGTCTACAAAAACGCTTCTGAAGCCTTTGCCGCGGCGGTCGGCGCACTCAAGAAAATACTTGCAGAGCTTTAAGACGGAAAAATTTAAGATACAGCTTATAAATCCAATGCTTATACAAACGCTTCGGAATATAGTTAACTATCTGAGTTTAAATTTTCGCTTTTTGATTCTGCATACCGATTTATGATCGAATCAGCCGCACACGATCCACGCGTTTGGATGGATCTGTGCGGCTGATTTTTATGTGACGGCGACAGCGGCGAAAAACTTGACAAAAATATCCCAACATGATAAAATTATTACGATTATGTTAAACTCGGAGTTGAACAAATACTATGTGGACTGTATTTCTGATTATTTCGGCGGTTATTCTGATTGCCGCGACTGTGGCGGCTGTGGTAATAAAGTCGCAAAACCAAAACGGCAGAGCATTTACCCCGTCAAAAATTTTGCTTGCGGGAGTAGTGCTTTCATCGGTGGCGTTGTTTATTCCGCTTTGCTACGACAATTGCCGTGCGAGCGGTTGCGGACTTTTGGAGACGGTCCTGATCTCAATATACAACGCGATAACCTTGTTTGTCCTTTCCGGCAGCTTTGAATTTATAACTTCAGGACTTGAAGGAGTGCCTGCGCCGCTTTTTGAAAGCTATACCGTGCTTTTTTCCGTCCTGCTTATTTTGGCGACGCTGTTGACTCTGAGCATTATTTTGTCATTCTTCAAGAATGTTTCGGCGTACAGGCGGTATCTGACTCACTATAACTGTGATGTCTACGTTTTTTCAAGGCTAAACCCAAAAGCGCTGACGCTTGCCGAAAGCCTGCGCAATAATAACCCCCAAAAACGTCTGCTTGTTTTTGCAAACGCTTTTGAAAAGGAAACTGCCGACAGTGAGCTTGTCGAACAGGCAAGAAAACTCGGGGCGGTCTGCTTCAAACGGGACATTTCAGAAATAAATTTTGAGTTTCACAGTCAAAAGCACGCACTCGTATTTTTTGCGATCGGAGAGGATCGTTCCGAAAATATAAGCGCGGCACTCAGAATTATTGAGCGATTCAAATACAGAGCCAATGCCGAGTTATATGTTTTCTCCGACTTACCCGAAGCAGAGCTGTTGCTTGCAAATGCATATGAGAGTAGGGAAGGCGAAAAGCCTATCGCGATAAAAGTTCGCCGGGTCAACGAATACAGAGCGTTAGTATATCGGAATTTATATGAAAACGGATTTGACCGAATATTTTCAAGTGCGCGCCGTGACGCAAGCGAAGTCAAAAGGATCGGTGCGGCGGTCATCGGAATGGGTCGGTACGGAACCGAGATGACGAAAGCGCTTACTTGGTTTTGTCAGATGGACGGATATGAGGTTGAAATAAATTCGTTCGACAAAGCCGAAGACGCAGAGGCAAGATTTTCTTCCCTCTGCCCCGAACTTACAGCGCAAAGCGGGAAATGCGAAGATTCGGGTGAATCACGATATATCATCAAGGTTCATTCGGGCGTTGACGTTGATACTTCGGCGTTTGATAAGCTGATCGAAGAGCTTGACAAAATTACATATGTATTTGTTGCTTTGGGCGACGATGAAAAGAATATTTCCACGGCGATCAAGCTCAGAATGTTGTTTGAAAGAATGAAGCGCTCTCCGAAGATACAAGCGCTCGTGACCGATTCCGAAAAGAAAGCCGCGCTCGAAAAGGCGAAAAACTTCAGGGGCGCGTCGTATGATATTGATTTTATCGGCGACCTTAAAACTTCTTTTTCGGAAGAGGTGATCCTTGCCTCCGACCTTGAAGCGGAGGCTTTGAAGCGGCATATGAAGTGGGGTGAAGCAAAGGAGTTCTGGCGGTACGACTACAACTATAAATCTTCGGTTGCTTCGGTGATCCACCGCAAAATGAAAATTTTATGCAAGATCCCCGGAGCCGAAAAAGCCGCAGCCGAACGCACCGAACAGGAACGGAGCGAGTTAAGGAGACTCGAACATCGGCGTTGGAACGCGTATATGCGCTCAGAAGGATACGTTTACGGCGGAACTGTGGAAAAGTCGGGCAGGAACGATCTTGCCAAAACGCACAACTGCCTCGTGCCCTTTGACGCTCTTCCGATTGCGGAGCAGAAAAAAGACGATGATTAACGACAAGTGAAGGTAAAAAATTATGAGCGAACAGTATTCACACGATATTTTTATAAGCTTCAGTTTTGCCGATCAGGATATTGCTGAGGAAATAGTAAATGAGCTGACCTCAAAATACGGTTTTTCATGCTGGATCTGTACAAGAGACATTGAGGGAGGGAAGCGTTATAAGGCGCTTATCCCGCGCGCGATTGACGAGGCGCGCGCCGTAGTTTTTATTCAGAGTGAGAATGCGCTTGCCTCAAGAGAGATTCCCAAAGAGATCGGCATGGCATTTGATGCCGATAAAACGATCATTCCTTTTAAACTTGACAGCGCACAGCCTCAGGGAGACCTGAGGTATGATCTGTACGGAGTGGAGTACATTGATGCCACGGTTCCTACCAAGGAGCAGAGAATATACGAGCTTGCGAAAGCGATATCAAAGGCGATCGGAAAGCCGCTCTTAAGCGAAAATTCCGTCGGCGTCGCAGCAAGCGAGCGTTTGGTCTCCACGCCGTCGGTCCTTCCGAAAAATGTGTTTTGCGGCAGGGACGACGTGATATCCGAAATATCACAGAAGTTTGCGGACGGCGAGAGGGTAGTGTTCATCAGCGGTATCGGCGGCATCGGAAAGACCGAAATCGTCAAGCAATATGCAAAGCGAAACCGAAGCGATTATAATACTATTATTTTTGCCTCAT
>DHJP01000144.1:2394-2804 GCA_002404395.1 Clostridiales bacterium UBA4717 | reverse complement strand
GTAAACTCGGCGTAAGCCGATGTTTTAGTTATAGACCGGGGACTCAGAAGTCACATTGTTCTTCGTAAGACTTCAAAAGCAAGAATACTTGCCGCGGATGCCGCAGATAACGCGTTTGGAAAATCACGCCCGTATTCAAGCCGCACTATCATGTCGGCTGAATCGAGAAGTGCTTTTGTAAGCCCGCGCTTTTCGCCGCCGACTGCAAGTATCAACGGTCGCTTCATCGTTACTTCGTATACCGGGCGTGAGTTTTTGAGGTCTGCGCAGATGAGCGAATAGCCTTGCGAATGCGCCGCCGCAATAAGCGATTCGGAGTCAGCAGTGTAAAAATCACAAAGCTCCGCTGCTCCTGCCGATGCGCGGCAGACCACACCTGCGGCTGAAAGCCAATTGTGCTCGGGCAGTAC
>DHJP01000144.1:0-2333 GCA_002404395.1 Clostridiales bacterium UBA4717 | reverse complement strand
AGATCGAACGTACCGCATAGCCGAAATTGTACGGATCCTCCACACCCTCAAGATAGACGAAGAATCCCGAGCCTTGAAGCGCGTCGGGCGTAAGCTTCGGATAAGTGCGCTCCGAGCAGTAGGTCAGCACCCCGCCGTGCTGGGAGCCGACCGCCGCCGCGTCGATCTGACTGACGTCGGCTTCATTTACTTCAAAATTATGTTTGTATGACATTGCGCGGATGTACGAAAGGTGCCCCGCAAGCTTTTTTGTGCGCGCTTTGTCGTAGACTACGTGTTCGATCCTGCGGTCGCTTTTCCCAGACTCTATCGCCTCGATTACGGCGCGGAACGAAATCATCCCTTCAAATATGTTTGAGTCGGCGGTGCGTAAATTTTCCTTAATCATTTGCGTAGCCAAGCTCTTTTTTTACTTCTGCTGCCTGACCGCAGGTCATCGCGCCCTCAGGGCATTTACCGCGCACACATCCGGGACCCGCCTTTGCGAATAACAGCGGCGCCGCTTCGCGCACGAGCTTCAGCATCTCGCAGGCGAGCGCGCGAATCTCCCATTGTGCGCGGCGGCAACAGCGCAGTGCGAAAAAATTGTGTAGGGAGCGCACGTTCATCGTCATGATGATCTTCGTGTCACACGAATTCGGAAGCACGAAGCGCGCGTCCTCGTTCGCTTTCTTTTCGGCAAGTCTTTTCGCATCCTTTTCGCTCTTGCCCTCGTCAAGCAGCTTCGCGGTGTGCGCTGCGATAAGCTTGCGTCTTATGCTTTCGTAATGCGTCGCATCTTCCTCCATTGCGCGCAGATATTCCTCGCGCGCTTCGGGGATCTCAGCGATCGACGGCGGAATTATAAAGTCAAAGCCCGACTTATCCACATAACGCTGACTCTGCACCGAAAACGAAGCGATACGGTGACGCGTGAGCTGTGCGAGCAGTGCGCGCGAAACACCCTCGATCCCGAAAGTGAAACTTGCGTGTTCGACCGGGCTTTCGTGACCAAGTTCGCTTAACATGGTGAGAAAAGAATCCACGCGCTCGGGTGTAAGATTGTCAAGCAGTGTGGGAATGTCGCTTTTGGCATAGCAGAGCTTTGCCGCGGCGGCAACGAGCTTGTCAGGCTCGGGAGTGTGTGTGAGCAGTGTGACAGTCATTGTGCTTTATCCTTTCGCGTCAGCTTGTAAAATATAGTTCCGAAAATAAACTTCGGCAATTTCATCATTCTGCCGATACGCCTCGGCTCTTTTATCAGGCGGTAGAACCATTCGAGATTCAGTTTTATGAAAAGTTCGGGCGCGCGCTTGACCGTTCCCGCGTATGAGTCGAGACTGCCGCCGAGCGCGAGGATCAGACCGATCTCTTTCAGCTTGTCCTTGTGTTCAAATATGAATTTTTCCTGTACCGGCACTCCGAGGCAAACAAATAGAATGTCGGGGTGTGCGTCAATGACCTCATCAAGTACCGCGTCGGCTTCTTCACCGCTTTTTTGAAAATAGCCGTCGTGCATACCCACGCAGACGAAGTCGGGATATGCTTCGCGAAGCTTCTCTTCGGCAAGTTTTGCAACCCCCGGCTTGCCGCCGAGAAAATATATCCTGTATCCGTGTGCCTCCGAAAGCGCGATCGCACGGCGGCCGAGATCGACTCCAGCTACCTTTTCTTTTAGCGGCGTGCCGAGGATCTTTGAGGCGAGCACGACCCCGGCGCCGTCCGGCACCACGAGGTCTGCGGAGTTGACAAGTTCTTTCATTGCGGGATCTTCAACACAAAGTTCGACGATCTCGGCGTTCGGCGTAAATACGGCGTGAAAAGTGTGCGAGGCGGCATATGAGTCGATGATGCACGCCGCCTCGTCCATGTTGATATTGTCAACAAGCACGCCGCGTATGGAAATCTTATCGGAAATTTTAATCAGTCCTTTCAAAATCGGTATTCAGTCGTTTATATCCACAAACTCAAGCGGTTCGGGCTTTTTTCTGCCGTGCGGTTTGCGCTTGAGGTAATCGTATATGAATTTTTTACAGGTGTGTGTATTTTCGACCGCGCCGTAATGCGTGCAGAGCATATGCTCATCGTCGCCGATGTCTTTTGCATTTGTGCAGAAAAGGCAGATGCGTTCCGGGTCGTCGTGTTTCTTGAATAAAGCCATGAAATCTTCTCCTCGGCGTTTGGTATAGCTACATTATACTACACCCGAGTCGTTTTTGCAATAACTTTCAATAAATAAAGAAACCGCGTGCTGTAGGTTTACAATAGATATGTTACAGAGAATAAAAAAAGAGTGACGAGTTGATATTCCCTGTTCCCCGAGAGGGGACGGAAACTTTTCAGAGTCTGTTCTT
>DHJP01000091.1:3544-4351 GCA_002404395.1 Clostridiales bacterium UBA4717 | reverse complement strand
TATGTACAAAACGGCGGTCTCGGTCATGATCGGCGAGATCAGATGCGCAAGCAGAGTCATAACTCCTTCAAAAACGAATACCGGGATCGCGGAAAACGCGCATCCTTTTCCCATTGATGCCGACATCACCGCAATAATGATAAAGTCCAAGACCGATTTTACCGCCAGCGTTGAAAAATCGCCCGACAGCCCATCGCTGATCGCGCCCACGATCGCCATCGCACCGATCGACACCGTCAAAGAAGCGCTCACAAATGCATTCACAAATCCGACGTCTGAAGCGTTGCCCGTCCGTTTTTTTAGCCACTCTCCGAAGCGCTCGAACCCTTTTTCGATACGCAGCAGTTCACCGATCGCACATCCTATTGCCACGCACAACACCACGAGCATCGATCTTGTGCTTGAAAGCTTCATATTTTCGATCTTCAGCATTCCCTGCATAGCTCCCGCAATGCCCAGAAATATAACGCTTACTCCGCACGCCTTGTTCAGGGCTTCCTGCTGCTCCGCCTTAAATAATTTTCCCGTAAGGTGCCCCATCAGACCGCCGACGAGTATGCTGACGCTGTTTATTATCGTTCCGAGTCCTATCATCGTTCCATCATCGCTTTCCTTATATTTTGTTCACTATAACATAAAAAAGGCAGAAAAACAATCTCTTCCGCCTTTTTTCCTGCCTTGAACCGCTTATTTTTTACCTGACGGCAAAATTTGTCTTTTCAAAACCGCGCCGCGCCATCGCAACGTCAAAAAAACGCGCCTGTTAAGCTGCTTTATTTGTTCAATGTGACAAAATGCAAAAAAAGG
>DHJP01000091.1:0-3443 GCA_002404395.1 Clostridiales bacterium UBA4717 | reverse complement strand
TAAAGCAATAAAGCAATAAAGCATCCGCTCAGCGCGGCGCCGCAGTCTCACATAAATGAAGTAAGAAGTTTCACGGTTTATTTTTTGAGCCGCCTGCGGCGGCACGGAGGTTATTTATTATGAATACGAAAAAGCTCATCGCCTTAGCACTCGCAACCTTAATGCTTACACTCTGCTTTGCCGGATGCGGCAAAAAAGAAGCAAGCGATCTTGATTACGTAAAAGACAAGGGCACGCTCACCGTCGGAATCACCGATTTCGCACCGATGGATTATCAGTCGGCTGACGGCACATGGATCGGCTTCGACGCCGATATGGCTAAAGCCTTTGCCGAGAACCTCGGAGTCAAGGTCGAATTCGTCATCATCGATTGGGACAACAAGATCATGGAGCTTAACAACAAGAGCATCGACTGCGTATGGAACGGCATGACGCTTACCGATGAAGTCACAAGCGCAATGGAATGTTCAAAGCCTTACTGCAACAACGCGCAGGTCGTGATCGTTCCCGCCGATAAAGCCGACGAATACGCTACGGTCGATGCCTGCAAATCGCTCAAGTTCGCAGTCGAAGCCGGCTCGGCAGGAAAAGAGATGGCTGAAGCAAACGGCTTTACCTTTACCGAAGTCATCGACCAGGCGACTGCACTGCTTGAAGTCGCAAGCGGCACAAGCGACGCGGCAATAATCGACTCGCTCATGGCAGGCGCTATGGTAGGAGACGGTACCGGATATTCAGAGCTTACATACACCGTCGGACTCAATTCCGAAAAATACGGCGTAGGCTTCCGCAAAGGCTCCGAGCTTGCCGAAAAGTTCAACGCTTTCTTCGATGAAAGCGTCAAGAACGGCGAAGCCGAAAAGATCGCCGAGACCTACGGCGTGCAGGCAGCGCTTATCAAGTAAGTGATCGCATCGAAAATATATCTGCTGCAGAGAGCGCCGCATGCGCTCTCTGTACGCGCGTTTAAGAAAAAATTCAACGCTGCAACATTGCAAAAAACAAAGGATTGAAACATGAGCTTTTCCGAACAATTTCCAATCGTATTCTCCGCCCTGAACAACGGTTTTCTGCAAACGCTCAAGCTGTTTGCGGTAACGCTGCTCGGCGCAATTCCGCTCGGACTGATAATCTCGTTCGGCTCGATGTCGCGCTTCAAGCCGCTTGCTTACCTGACCCGCACGATCGTCTGGGTGTTCCGCGGCTCGCCGCTGATGCTTCAGCTTCTGATAATCTATTTCGGCCCGGGTCTGCTTTGGAAAAATCCGATCTGGGGCGGCGGCGAGGAAGGACGCTTTCTCGCGTCCGCAGTAGCCTTTATCCTCAACTACGCCTGCTATTTTTCAGAGATCTATCGCGGCGGGATCCAGGGCGTACCGCGCGGACAGCAGGAAGCCGGACAGGTGCTCGGACTCTCGGGCAAACAGATCTTTTTTAAGGTCACATTGCTTCAGATGATCAAGCGTATAGTTCCCCCGATGTCAAACGAGATCATCACGCTTGTCAAGGACACCTCGCTTGCGCGGATAATCTCGCTTCAGGAGATCATTTGGGCGGGTTACGCCTTTACCAAAGGCTCTCACGGCATTTCGGGACAGATCTGGCCGCTGTTTTTCACCGGCGTATATTACCTGATCTTCAGCGGAGTCCTGACATTGCTGTTCGGTTACATTGAGAAAAAACTGAGCTATTTCAAAATATAAGGAGGGGACGATATGGCATTACTTGAAGTTCGCGGTCTCAAAAAAAGCTTTGATAAGACCGAAGTGCTCAAAAGCATAGATCTGTCGCTTGAAGAGGGGCAGGTACTCGTCATAATCGGCTCGTCCGGAGGCGGCAAGACCACCCTGCTTCGCTGTCTGAACTTTCTGGAACTCGCCGACGAAGGTACGATCTCTGTCGGCGGAAAAGTGATCTACGACGGCAGATCGGCAAGCCGTATGAACGAAGCGCAGATGCGCGCCTGCCGCCTGCACTTCGGGTTGGTGTTCCAATCCTTCAACCTCTTTCCGCAGTACAGCGTGCTCGGGAATGTCACGCTTGCTCCCACGTTGCTGAAGCTCGACTCTCCGCAGAATATCGAAGCTCACGCACGCGGGCTGATCAAGCGCGTCGGACTCAGCGACCGCGCCGACGCTTACCCGTGCGAGCTTTCCGGCGGTCAGCAGCAGCGCGTGGCGATCGCGCGCGCGCTTGCGCTCTCTCCGAGTATCCTTTGCTTCGACGAACCGACGAGCGCCCTCGACCCCGAGCTTACCGGCGAGGTGCTTAAGGTCATACGTTCGCTGAAAGACGAACGCCGCACCATGATAGTCGTAACGCACGAAATGGAATTCGCCAAAAATGTCGGAGACCGTATAATCTTCATGGCAAACGGCGTTATCGAAGAAGAAGGCACCCCCGATGAGGTGTTCGGCGCGCCCAAAAGCCCGATCCTCCAAAGCTTTCTTTCACGCAGCGACTATAATAACAACTGAAGCAGCCGCAAATCCAAAAATCCCGCAGCGCCGAATCGAAGCCGTAGATGCTCGATTGACACTGCGGGATTTTTTTATAACCAAACTTATCAATGCGCCTGCTTACCTCGGAAGCGAGAACCGTGTCATATCGTGACCCTCGTTTTCAAGCAGTTTCACCTTGTTTTTGATACCTCCGCCGTACCCTGTCAGCGCACCGTTTGCACCGACCACACGGTGACACGGCACTATTATGCAAAGCGGATTCCATCCGACCGCGCCGCCGACCGCCTGTGCAGACATCGACTCAAGCCCTGACTCTGCGGCAAGCCGCTTCGCAATATCTCCGTAAGTGACCGTTTGCCCGAACGGGATCTCGTTCATTGCAGCGATCACCCTTGCTCTGAACGGCGTCAGACCGTCGATCGAACAGTTCGGCGCTGCTCCCGGATCGCGCCCCGAAAAGTACACGTCAAGCCATGCGCGGGCAGCGTCAAAAATGTCAAGCTCTGCGTCTGTGACCTCACGTGTTGAGAGCTTTGAAATATCCGAAGAATTTTTAAAGCAAAGCGCCTTGAGCGCCGTACCGTCGCTTTCCATGATCAGATCGTCATAGCCGTCCGGCGTAATATAAAGACTCCTGTAGATCATATGCTTATCCCCTCGGTTATCTGCCGGCGCTCATTCGTCGCGCTTTTCGGCACTCGGTGCATACATGAGCGCCGTGGTGTCGGATCCGGTCTTATATGTGGTGATCGGCGTGCCGCCAACAACGGCTTCGGGCGCCGCAGTTTCCGGTGCCGCACCTGCCGCAGGAGTCACGCACACCGCCTCACGGGCGATGCCAGCTTCATACTTCGGTCGAAAAGGAGCATTTTCCCCGAGGTCATATACAACATATGTGTCGGCAAGCATATCGTGAAAGCCCTGCTTTGAGGGAAGCGCTCCCGCCACGATATATCCGATGCCCAAAAGCCCGGTAAGATA
>DHJP01000015.1 GCA_002404395.1 Clostridiales bacterium UBA4717 | reverse complement strand
GGAAGCGTATAATAATCCATTCTCAGCATACGGCACTTGGCTTTTCTGCCGGTCGCGGATACTCGCCCGTACTCGCTGTCAATAAGATAATCCACGATTTCTTTACCGTGTTCGTCAAGGGCACGGTATTTTTTTATCGTCTCCCATTCGGCAGCCGTCGGGCGTTCCGACATCGATCTGCAACCGATCATCTCGTCTGCGGATACATCAAGAAGGTCACAGAGCTTCGCCAGCTTGTCGCAGTCGGGGCGGCCGATTCCTTTTTCCCAATTGTATATCACCCTGCCGGAGCTTTCGCCGAGCGCATCGGCAATCTCCTGCTGCGTCATGCCGCGGATACCTCTGTATTTTTTTATCTGTTCGCCTATTACGCTCATGCAGAATTCCTCCGAATTTTATTACGCATACAGTATACCATATCTCGTTGTAGTTGTCAATAACAAATACAACAATTTTATACAAAGTCCTTGACAACACAATGCCGTTGTAGTATAATGCTAGATACACAACGAGAAAGGAGAACAATATGGCGGACAAGCGAAAAAACTTCTTCATGGTTGACAACAGAATCTTTGAATACGGTCTGAAGCCTCGGGACATCGCCGTCTATTGTTTTCTTTGTCACCGTATGAACCGGGAAAGCAATGTCGCTTTTCCTTCCCGGAGAGATATCGCAAACGGGTGCGGAATCAGGAAAGAGGAAACCGTGGACAAAGCAATTAAATCTCTTCTCGAAAAAGGACTGATTGAAAAATATCACCGATACACTGCCGCAGGCGATTACGGCTCCAATGTGTATCTGCTGAAAATGTGACCGGGTGGTGCCTGAAATGGTGATGCTAACAAAAGGCTCTAACCATATATCTTATATGCAGAAAAGAAGAATAAGTTATATAGGCAAAGTCGAAGTTTTTTATTCTGCACTTATTCCCGGCGCTCTGCGTCCGGGGCAAGCATAGCGCGTGGATGTCCACCGCCTTTCGGCGGCGCACTTCCCGCACACAATCGGGCAGAAGCCCGGCGGCATTGCCGCTCCCACTTACCTTTTCTTTACGAAAAGAAAAGGTAAGCCAAAAGAAACGAATCGAAGAAGCACCAACAAAAAACATGTGCGAAAGGAGAAACAGTTGAGCAGAAAGCAAAAAGAAACCCTGACAATCCGCCTCACAGCGGAAGAAAAAATGGAGCTGCAAAAGAAAATGTACGAAGCCGTCTCACCGTCCATGCGGGATTTCATTCTCAAAATGTGCCGTGACGGAAAGATTATCGTCAATGAAGAGCTGCGGAAACTGAACCGCGAACTGAAATATCAGGGCAACAATCTCAATCAGCTCGCACGGCTGGCACATCAGAATCGTTTTTCTTCTGCCGATCTGTCAGAGCTTCTTTCGGTTTACAGAAAAATTCTTGCAGCACTCGGAGGACAAAATCATGGCGGTTGTTGAAAGCATTCCGGAAAAAGTGCAGACACCGAGCGCACAAAAAGGCGTACTTGATTACTGTATGCAACCGTCAAAAACCTTTGATGAAGGCGAACAGCTTGCGTATATTTCCGGTTACAACTGCGTACCCGAGATTGCAAACGAATCATTTCTCGCCACACAAAAGGTGTTCGGTCATGCGGCGGGCGGCGTTCACTTTTATCATTTTGTGCAATCCTTTATGCCCGGAGAAAATATTTCTCCGCAGGAAGTCAACGAAATCGGGATGGAACTTGTCAAAAGCTTCGGCAACCGTGAAGCAATCGTCGCCACGCATATCGACCGCGAACATCTTCACAACCACATTGTCGTATGCACTTATGACCTTGATAACGGCCGGAAACTGCATTACAATAAATTTTTCCTTGCCGAATTGCGCCGTGCAAGTGATGAAATCTGTCAGGCTCACGGGCTGAAAGTACTTCGGGAATACGATCCGAAAGTTAAATCCCAACGCATGAAACCGAAGGAATATCGCGCGGCACTGAACGGCAACAGCATGAAGCTTGCACTCTGCGCCACAATAGATTTCTGCATGACGAGAACCGAAACACAGGCACAGTTCCGCAAAGAAATGAAAAAGTACGGCTATGAGATGATTTGGACATCTGAAAGAAAGTACATCACCTACATTCTCCGTGGCAAGGATGGAACAGAAAAGCGCGTGCGTGACAAGAGTTTATACGAAGAAAAATACCGAAAGGAGAACATGGAACATGAATTCAGAATCCGGGAAGAGCTATATGGACAAGCTCAAGGCGAGAAATATTCCGCCACAGGTTCAGGCAGAAATGCAGATGGAAGAAGAAATACCAACGGTACAAATCAGCGTCGCGGAGTGGGACGAGCTGATTGCTTCGGTAAACCGTCTGGAGGAGCTGTCAGCCGAGCTGAAGGCACAGAAAGCGGCTTTCGCGGCGGAGGCGGGCAAGTATGCCGAGCAGATTACGAGAGCGATACAGGCGCAGAACGAGGCGACAGCGGCGGCGATACAGAAAATCTCGGAGGAAGCATCCGAACAGGTTGGGAAAGCGAGCGAAAAAGCCTCGAAAGTTATCTACAGAAGAAGCATACGGGACGACGCACTGTGGTGGCTTCGCATGGCATTCGCAGCAATTCCGATGATACTGACCTTGCTCTTATGGGCATACGTGGGCTTGAAAGCCTGACTGATATTCTCGAAGACGACGATGAATCCGAGGAAGAAAAGCGCGAGCGTGAAGGGGTAAATACAGGAACCGCTCTCGGCGTTGCCGCCGGAATTATTGCCGGCATGGCTATCGGAGTGGGGCAAGATGAGGACGGAGATATTGAAGAAGACGAAAATGCGCAGGAAGGTTTTGATATTTCAATGTAAGGGAGAACGCTGATTTGAGCATGAAAAAATTTTGGAAGCGGTTACAAGCTATACTGAGTGACAACAGAAGCGGCTTTTTCAGTGTAGAAGATTACGATCAGTGGGTAGAAAATCACAGGAAAGAGCTTGAGGAAAGAGAAAAAGCCGAAGCCGAAAGGCAACGGAAGGAGGAAGAACTCCTCGCGGCATGGTTTTTTCGGGAAGAATATCTGAACGCCGGTTGGTTTAAGCGACTGCTACTGACAATTGAATTCTTGATCCGAGATAAGCACGGCGAGGGGCATATCCCGCAGATTCCCGATAAAGTCCGAATGGAGATCGCCCGCTGTCTGCTGCCGGATATTATCGCATTTTTCGAATCCGAAAAAGGACAAAAAGAGTTTGAGGAGTGGAAAGCTCACCAAACACTCAAGCAAAAAGAAAAGAGCGAGGTCGCGTGACATCGCTCTTTTCATACTAATGTAAACTATTGCCTAATACTCATAGTAAAAAACAAATCCGAACCAATTTCGATTTACGAAATAGTTCGGATTTGTTACGTTTGGTGACCCGACGGAGAGTCGAACTCCGGACACCATGATTAAAAGTCATGTGCTCTACCTTCTGAGCTACCGGGTCATACAAGCACGTCATTTTCAAACGCGCTTGATAATTATATCACAGCAGTTAAACTTTGTCAAGATTTTTAACAAAAATATTTTTAAAAAGCCGATCGACTTAAAATACGAACCGATTGCCGGCTAAAATGCTCAGATCAGCGCAAAATACTTGAGCACAAAAATTCCGAGAAAATTCGTAAGACATGAGAGTACGGTGGTCAGCATGAGGATCTGACCCGCAAGTATATGATCGCTTCCCATGTTTTTCGCCATAATATAGCTGGAGACCGCCGCAGGTCCGCCGAAGATCACAAATACAATACCGAGCTTTATTCCGTGCATACCGAAAGCCAATGCAAGACCGATAACGCCCCACGGCAGGATCACCGTTTTCATGACCGACGCCAGAAGCGCATATCCGATACGCGATTTCATTGATTCAAGGCTGATAGATGCGCCGAGACTCAAAAGCGACAGCGGTACCGCCATATTCGATAAATACGCAAGCGTGCTTGCCGCAAGCGGCGGAAGCTCCGTCTGTGTTTCAGTAAGCAGGGCGCGGCAGACAAGCCCGAGCAATATCGCGATTATAAGCGGATTCGTAGCAATGCTCCGTATTATCTTACGGACAAGCGCGGACGGCGCGAGCTTTTTTTCGCGCGGCGCAAATATGCTCAGCTCGCATACGGCGATGATATTAAAAAGGATCACCACAAACGGAAGCGTCATAGCCATAAGCGAATTTGCTTCGGGCGAATTGTCAAACATACTTTTGATAAGCATGGTGCCGAGGATCGCCGCGTTGGAGCGATACATTCCCTGCACGAGCGCACCGCGTTTTTCATTGCTTTCAGTGACCGCAAGCGAGATCAAAACGGCAACAGCCGTCATTCCGAGCACCGAACAGATGCAAAACAGTACGAAGCGCAGATCAAGCGCAACCGTTCCGTCGGCAACGGCAATATCGTTGAACAACAGCGCCGGCAGGCATACCCTGAATACAAGCTTGTCAGCAGTATCATAAAATTCGGACTTGGCAAATCCGATTCGCTTAAGCAGATATCCGAGCAGAGCGATAAGCAATATCGGCACTACTACGTTAACGCTGTATAAAAGACTTTCAATCATAGTATTCCCTGTCAAACTTTATTTATCCGTCGCCTGCACGCCGAGCGCGCCGTTTGAGAACGAATCGCATATCGCTTCGTTCAGCGCGTCAGCCATCCGCTCTATCCATTCCTCGGTCAGCATCGCAAGCGCCTCGGCTTCGTTTGAAAGAAATCCCGTTTCGATCAATAAAGCCGGCATATCCGAATCGCGGAGCACCTGATACGATTTCATTCCCGACATTTCTTGGGTGATCGGCGCCTTTTCAAGCCCGCGGTCGACAAGCGCCTCTGAGATCTCCTCGGCAAGCGCCTTGGCGCTCTCATCATTTTTCATATAATAGAGCCGCGGTCCGTGCACCGACTCATCTTCAAAATATGCATTGCAATGGATCGAAAGAAACAGCCCGATATCCTTGTTTGAGTTTGCAAGCGCGTTGCGCTTCTTCATGCCGAAAAGATATTGCTTGTTACGGTCGGCATCCTCCGGCGGAGTGTTGGTATCATGAGTCAGAAAAACGGTGATCCCGCAGGCTTCAAGCTTATCGCGCAGTGCAAGCGCGACGTTCAGCACAACGTCCTTCTCGATCACTCCGAGCTCGTCGTTGTGCGTGCCCGGGTCGTCGAAACCGTGGCCCGGATCTATGTATACGGCGCGTATTACCGTCGGATCGGCAACCGGCGCTGTGGAGTCGGAGTTTGATTCCGACGGCGGCGTTTCGGGTATACCGATATCCGAAACCGTTGCTGTTTCAAGCTCGTGCGGCTTAACATGGTTTTCGGAAGTCATTGCGGAAATTACCGCCGTAATAACCACCGCAGCGGCAAAAATAATTATGAGTGCGGCGGCAAGCTGACGATTTTTTAACAGAAGACTTAAAAATCCCCCCTGCTTAGCGCGGTTCGCACCCGGACGGTTCACACCTGCGTTGCCCGCGCTCACACGGTTCGCACCCGGATGGTTCACACCTGCGTTGCCCGCGCTCACACGGTTCGCGCTCTGACGGTTCACGCCTGTGTTGCCCGCACTCACACGGTTCGGGTTCTGACGGTTCACGCCTGCGTTGCCCGCGCTCACACGGTTCGCGCTCTGACGGTTCACACCTGCGTTGCCC
>DHJP01000055.1:1284-5275 GCA_002404395.1 Clostridiales bacterium UBA4717 | reverse complement strand
GTGAGTTTTAATCTTTCACGCTAGTTTCCTCCGAAAAGTATTGCACGAGTTCCGCTTTCGTGTTATAATCATTATAATAAGGCAGCTTAGTTCAGATGATATTAACGAGGACATTGTGACATATGCAAGTGCTTACCTTTTGAAAGCTGCCGGTATGAAGCTCCTGGCTATCAGTTATCCGGGCGCTCAAGGTGATCGTTGTATGCTTATCGGGGAAGGAAGAAAGGTCGACAGGGAATATATAGATCTTATTGCATACGGTCGTGAGAAGAATGATACGATCAATTTATTCCTGCACGAAAGCAAAGATAAACTTGCGAAATCCGCTATGGACATAAAGAAATTGAACGTGATCACAGACTCGGCAGAACAAATTGCCGCTTTGAAGAGATTGACGCTTAAAATAATTGATAATGATTCTATATCTGCAATAAATATCGGTATAGGCGGAAAAGGTTCAACTATGCCGACGGGCGCCAAGCTTGATTATGTCATGCTGTTTGAATTGGAGAAAAACAAGACCGGCGTGGATATTTTATGGAGCATAGGTGTAATCACCACCCGCCTTTTTGATAGATTTAAGTTGCTTTTGAATGATTCCGGCAGGTTCAGCGGGCGCATCAGTGTAGGACCGCTCTATTGTATAAATTGACAGTTTTGAAAGGAGAGATCATTATGCGTAAAAATTTCGGAGCAAAAACATGGCTTTACCCTATGCCGGTGCTGATCATCGGTACCTACGATGAGAACCGAACACCAAATGCGATGAATGCGGCATGGGGCGGTATTTACGACACAAATCAGGTCATGATCTGCCTTGCGGACGATCACAAGACTACCGAGAACATAAAAAAGGCGGGAGTATTCACCGTTAGTTTTGCCACGGCGGACACTGTTGTGCCTTGTGACTACGTCGGTATTGTTTCAGCGAACGATGTTCCGGACAAGTTCGTTCGGGCGGGCTTTCATGCTGTGAAAAGTGAGTTTGTGAACGCGCCGATCATCGCGGAACTGCCGATGACGGTCGAATGTAAGCTTTTGAAATTCAACGAGGACGGTATCTGTATCGGAGAGATCGTCAATGTTTCTGCCGACGAGAGCATACTTGACGAAGTCGGTAAGATCAACGTAAAAGCACTTGATCCCATCAGTTATGACGGCGTTACGCACGCATATCTGAGCATCGGCGAAAAGGTCGGTCAGGCGTTTTCGGATGGAAAGAAGCTGAAATAATGGTGCGAGAACTTATGCATGATCCGCTCTTCCTTGCCGGAAAGTCGGAGGCGGCAACGATAGACGATTTACCGACGGTGCAAGGCTTGCTTGATACATTGACCGCGCACCGCGAGACCTGTGTTGGAATGGCTGCGAATATGATCGGCGTGAAAAAATGCATTATTGCGTTTCTCGATGAGAGCGGACGAGTTCCGGTATACACCGTGATGCTGAATCCCGAAATCATTAAGAAGGACGGTGCGTATGATACAGAGGAAGGCTGTTTGTCGCTTCCCGGAGGTCCCCGCAAGTGCAAGCGGTATAAAACCATCAAGGTGCAATATCAGACCGCCGAGATGCAGACAAGAGTGAAAACCTACAGCGGTTGGACAGCACAGATCATTCAGCACGAGGTGGATCATTGTAACGGTGTATTGATATAGTTTGCAAATATTGAGGTGAAAATATGTCTATCTTTGACAAGTTCAAGAAAAAAACTTTGAAAACGCCGAAGAGTCTTTTCGATGAGATCAAGTCGCTTGAAAAAACGAGATCATAATGAAAGAATCGGGAAGCGCAAGGGTCACCGCTCACGATGATTGCAAGTTCGGCGGCAAGCCGTATCTCCCAGAGGATTTTGAGTGGCCGACATTCAAAAGCGCGGATGACGGCATTACGCGGCCGTTATCTTTCTTCTGCCAGATCAATCTTACGCAGGTAAAGCTGTATGACAATGATAACGCATTGCCGAAGATCGGTATGCTTTATTTCTTCTATGAATGCAAGTCATCAACATGGGGCTTTGATCCCGCCGATAAAGGCGCGGCAAGGGTATTTTACTTTGAAAATACCGATGGATTTGTACCGCTCGATCTGCCGGATGATCTTGAGGAGGAGTACACGATTCCGGAAATCGCGGTGGAATTCAAATCGCAAAAATCCTACCCGAGCTTTGAAGAATTTGAAAATTACAGCGATTTTGATTGTGATTGGGATGATTATGACGATGAACTTGAAAAGCTCGGCGTCGATACGGATCGCGATGCGGAAGATCATAAGCTTCTCGGATATGCCGATATAATGCAGGGCGAGATGTTGACCGAATGTGAACGAGTAAGCCGCGGACTTTATTGCGGCGATGTGGAAAGCTGCGAAAATACACCGAATGAAGTGAAAACTGATATCGCAAGGCATGCAGAGGATTGGATACTGCTTCTTCAGCTTTCCACCGTTACGAACGGCGATTTTGAATGGATGTTCGGCGATTGCGGCATGCTTTATTTCTATATCAGAAAAGATGATCTTACGGCGAGAAAATTTGATAAAATACAGTTTTCTTTGCAGTGTTGCTGAAAGTGTTCCGCTTGTTTGACTGAAAAATCCTATGATCGACAACATTTTTTACACCGCCGACCGCGCCGAATGGCGGGCGTGGCTTGCGGAGCATTTTGAAACCGAAAAAGAAATATGGTTTGTTTTTCCGATGAAAGATTCGGGAGAGGCGGGCCTTTCCTATAACGATGCGGTCGAGGAGGCGCTCTGCTTCGGCTGGATCGATAGCACGGTCAAACACATTGACCCGCTACACCGCGCACAGCATTTCACGCCGAGAAAGTCGGGCAGTCCGTATTCGCGCCCGAATATAGAGCGCCTTATCCGGCTTGACGGGCTGGGGGTGATTCATCCGAAGATTCGGGAAAGTGTGATCGATCTCATCCGTGCGCCGTATGTGTTCCCGGAGGATATCCTGAATATGATACAAGCCGACTCCGCCGCATGGGAAAATTATCAGGCGTTCCCGGAGGGCTACAAACGCATTCGCATTGCCTATATCGATGCGGCGCGGAAACGTCCGACCGAATTTGAAAAACGGCTGAACAATTTCATTATAAAAACGCGGGAGGGCAAGATGATTCCCGGTTTCGGCGGGATCGACAAATACTATGGGATCAAGTAAAAAAGCGGTATGGAGACTGCAAAACGATACAGAGAATACAAAGCGAAGAAATAAAGCGCAGTGACAATCAGCGTTGCCAAGTCGGGTTACCAAGGCAAAACGATGCTGTGCCGAGGTGCAAAATCATGCTTGCCGTGATTGAAAAGCCAAAAGTGGCGCGGGGATATGTCGCTGTCCCGATACTATCTCAGATCAACTGATAAGGAGAAACAAAAATGGAACTGTCGGTATTTTTCAAAAGCGTGATCGATCAGGATCGCGCACCTGTCGTGCTGTGTGATCTTGACCACACGATTCTTTACATGAATCCCGCCGCCATCCGCAACTATGCCAAGCGCGGCGGAGAAAAGCTCATCGGGCAGAGCCTGCTTGCCTGTCATAATCCGCACTCGCAGGAACTTATCCAAAGAACGGTCGCGTGGTTCCACGAAAGTCCGGAGCACAACCTCATCTACGAATTTCACAACGAAAAAGACAACCGCGATGTCTACACGGTTGCCCTGCGTGATGCGGACGGTACGCTGATCGGGTACTATGAAAAGCATGAGTACAGGAATCACGAAACGGCGAAGCCGTTTGATTTCGGGAACGAGTAAAACATATTAGTTTAAACAATTCAAAATAAATGCAAAAAAGGAGCAGACACAACCAAACGCTTCGTCTCTGCTCCAATTGTGGTCAGATATGTGGTCAAAAATTTTTCGGAATTTCGGGTGGTGCCAAAGTGGCGGGAAAACGCTCGATTTTGCCCCGAAAATGAAAAAATAAAGCCGAAAACGAACCGTTTTCGGCTTTATTTGGTCTGAGTGACAAGACTTG
>DHJP01000055.1:530-1229 GCA_002404395.1 Clostridiales bacterium UBA4717 | reverse complement strand
CAACTGCGCCACACCCAGATTTCAACTTTGACAGTATACCATATTTTTTTGCCAAAGTCAATATGTTTGAGAATTTTTTTGCGGATTTGAGCTTTTTTTATGACTTTGACTTTTTTTGACGGTAATTTTTGAGGGTATATTGGGAAAGTGTACAAAAATTTGCTTTGAGATTCAGGTCAAAATATCATACAAATCATCCGACGGATGCAAGCTTGAACACAGTTCTTTGAAATGTGCCGTGAAATATGTTTGATGTCTAACAATTCTTTTCGGATTCGGATATAAACTCACGCGGCGAAATGCCTGTGTGTTTTTTGAAAAAACGGCTGAAGTACGCGGCATCATCAAACCCGAGCAGATCTCCCGTTTCGCTGACGTTATACATACCGCTTGACAGCAAGGATTTGGCGCGTTCAAGCTTTTGCAAATTGCGATATTCGATAGGCGACATTCCGGCATAGCGCACGAATATGCGCCTGAACAAGCTTGCGCTCATTCCGCATAGTTTACTGATTTCATCTATGCTCAGATGTTGGTCCGGATTATTTTCCAGATAATCAATACCGGGCTTTATTCGCTTGAAAAATGTGCTTTTTAATTCTTCTCCGCGTTTATTCATTATTATCGCGGAAAGCAGAGAATAAAACGCGCTCTTAAACTGAGTGGTGCGCGAGCGCGGGGAATTTGCCGCATCGAGCT
>DHJP01000055.1:0-479 GCA_002404395.1 Clostridiales bacterium UBA4717 | reverse complement strand
AATGCGGCTTCGATCCTTTCGGAATTATCGAACACGAGCTTTGTGATCCGATCTGACAGCGCAAAATCGCCGTCACAGTCGAACAATTTAAAGTTGATAAGCAGTGTATCCGCGTCGCCATGTTCAAAAGAGCTGTCGGCGGCGGGAGCAAACACGGTTTTATACTTTGCACCTGTCGGTATATATACAAGCTCTCCCGGGAACGCGCGAAATTTACTGCCGTCATCAAGCTCATATTCTCCGGACACCTTTTTGAAAAACAGTAACGCATCATTACCGCGTGGATGCGTCAGCGTATTAAAAACATTCGTACTTTGCCAATACTGCGCCATTGCGAACAAGTCTCTTGCGAAAAAGTCAATATTATCAAGCTTGAATATATCAATTATTCTCATGACCGCCCTCCGACTTGCACTTGATACAATGATATCACAAAGTCTGTGCTAAGTCAATGGTGTATCGAAAAGTCCAAGTATCGT
>DHJP01000186.1:211-9252 GCA_002404395.1 Clostridiales bacterium UBA4717 | reverse complement strand
AGTCCCGTGCCGCAGGCACATTCAAGCACATCGTCGGAAGATGAGATCAGCCCCTCTACCGCCCTGCACAGCGCCTTGTTTGCCTTTCTGTTTATGATATTTGCAAAAATATCGTATACCCACGCGACATTATCCCGGACCATCCTCTGTCTTACGCATTACTTATATCCTTTTCCCTGCGTGAATACCGGCGGCCAGTATGGCATCGGCTCGGCATCTGCCTTCAGCTTGAAATCGCAGTATCCGTCCTCATCCATGCAGGTGTGCTCACGAAACAGCGGTGCCCCGACGATCCCGAACATGACATAATCAAGATTGCAGAGATACAGCATATATTCCTCATATCCGTACTGCCTTGCAAAATTTGCAAGCGGACACACAAGATTGTGATAGCTGAAATCATAGCCCGCTTCGGGCGGCAATTGGGTTTTTGTCTCAAAGCTGCCGGGATTCTTTGCGGCGTTGGCTGCGTTCTTTGCGTCCTTCCCGAGGAACATTTTGTTGAGAATCTTGGGATCGGTAAACATCTTTCCCATGAGTTTGCGGACAAAGCCGGGCAGCTTCATCATGCGGCGCTCATATGCGGTCGTCATCAGGCGTCCGATATCATTCATCGCCATGCCGTGCCTTTTCAGATACTCGCCCATGGCGACAAGCATATATGCTTCGGTCAAATTTTTCGTGCCGCTCGCATCGTCGCCGCCAATGTACGGAAATCGCTCCAGCATATCGCGCTCGTAAATGCTCCACATCTCCTCAAATGCGGTATCGTAGGCTTCACCGACAGTGCTTTCGATCTCAGTCCCGACAAACGCAAGAAAGCCCTTCATAGTCTTTTGAAGCTTCGCGCTTTTCTTTTTATAATACTCGTGCATGATAATTGCCTCCTTCAGTTTTTTTCGGTTTGATTTTTCGGTGTGTGTGTCAAAAAATCCATGGCACGCCGATAAAACTCCTGCGGATGGAGCATCACAAGCTCCGCGTGATCCATTTTCGGGATACCGCAAAGCTGCGCCTGCGGGAAATATCCCTGAATATAGCGAATATTACTACGCCGTGCCTTTTTCTCCTCAGCGCCGTACCAATAAGTGATTTGGCAGCCTGTTTCAGCCGGCTCAGACGGCAGCGCGTAGTTGTTCGCCGACCAGAAGATATTGCGAACGGTATGTTTTGAATAGGTTCTCAGATACGCCGCCAGCGCGTCATATTCTTTCACGGAATCACGTCCCGGCAGTGTCCAATGCTCCGGCGGATAGGCTACCTCAAGGATCTTGCGGCTTTTCGTAATGAGCCTGAAACCAAGGCAGTCACGCAGACACGCAAGACGGCGCAAAAGTAACGGCATCCGGTACGGCGTGATACCCGCGTCAATGATCGCGCGCTCGACCGGGATCTTTCCTAAAGCAAGAAAGCGTGTCAGGCATGCACCGCCGAGCGAGCAGCCGTAAGCCGCATCTAAACGGGTTATTCCGTGCGCTTGCAGCCGATCCGTAATCTCGTCTACTGTCGTTTCCACGGAGATAAAGTCCTCTCCCGTTTCACCGTGACCGTCGTAGACGATCTGCATTACATGGTGATCCTTCGCCAATAACTTCACCGAATCGGTGAACGCCCACTCCGGCTCCGCCGTGCACGGCAGGAACAGCAGCGTCTTTTCGTGCTCTTTTCCATATTTCAAAATTCTCATACCATCCGACCCTCCGTTTTTTGCAGCTTTATTTTTCCGGATCGCGCTCTGTCATCGCGCCGAAGAGTGCCGGTGCGCCGCCCGAACGCCTTTTTCGCGCCCGAGATCTTATATATACCGCGCAGCAAATGCGCGAAAGCACTGATCCGCTTGTTCTCCGCGACAATGCAGCCCGATCTTATATCAGTCGATTCTTTCATCTTCATTCTCAATGCCTCCTCCGTTCGATTCCGGTTAGGATACGCTAACCGCAGTGCTTTTGAAAAGCCGCCCTGCGGCAGCTTCCTCCTGTAAATATGACCGAATTCGTTTATCCGGTCATATTATAACATACAGATATACTTTTTTCAATAGGAAGTCTGAATTTTCGACCGCAGGCTCGCCAAACACAAGTGTCTTCGTCCTTGCTTTTGCATACAAGTTACAATTCCTTTTGATGCTGAACAACGTAAATATAAATAAAATACCCTGCAGGATCCTGATGTCCTGCAGGGGGCTTGTTTCATACGATCATCCTGCTTTTGAGACCGCTCGGACTTTTCCTGCGTGATACTTGTTTGCCCGACATTTTCTGCCCGTTTTTTATTACGTCAAAGAGTTGTCAATTATACGCTTGATAATATTCTGCATCGCTATTACCTCTTTCAGCCCCTTCGGACCGAGGTGCGGAATATCCGCAAGCGACTCGCCGCTTAGCTTCATCAATTCGCCGACCGTTTTTATCCCGAAACGGCTCAGGCAGTTAAACGCCCTGACGGAAAATTCAAGCGCTTCAATATTCAGCGTCAGGATCTCGTCGGTACTTTTATTTTCCGACAATAAATAAGTATCCAAAACGCGTGCAAAGCCGCTGTCGAGCCAAATGTTCAAAGGTATATCACGAACCTGCGGCAAAGCTTCAAGCATCATTAACAAAATGTCCAAAAGCTTTTTGGGAGCGTTTAAAACATTCTCATAATACTTTTCATCAATATAATTAAAGCGGCATTGCAGCTCGGCGACGGCTTTCTGCACAGGTGCGTATTTCAGTTCTGTGCTTTTGATCCCGCTTTGCAGTTCTTTCACTTCAAACTCAATGTTAATTTCAACCTTTTCGCACTCGTCCCCGGACGCTTCATCGCCCGAGCGCGAAAGCGGTTCATTATGTACGGTCCCGACGCGGATACTTCTGACTTCGACCGTCTCACAGGAATCAACGTCATAAATATTACGGGGACAATGATGCACCGTTTCGTCGGAAGGCAGAAACGAATCCACCCCCTCAAAGATCAGATTGCCGTTTACATCATACACATCGCAGTTATACCCGCCGCTTATTTGGCAAATGTAAAATGCCGCAGGAGCATAAATGCTTTCAAAGCCGCACTTCGGCTCGTCGCCGCTGTATGTGCGTTGCTTCTTGATCCCGAAAGGCTTTATTCGGTCATACCCTGCCGGAACAACATATTCGCCTTTGCAGTTTATGATACCGTAACGGCCGTCCTTTACGGCTATGTATGCCGACGACTCATAAAATGCCGTCCTGAGGTTCAAAGAGGAGTATGTGAAGCTGATATTACCGAATTCAGAGCCTGAGCCGCAATATTGCCGAAAGCGCTGCTCGGCGGAAGCGCCGCCTGCGCCGTTTGTCCAAAACAGCGGCTCAAGCGCGTCAAAACGATCGCTTATCAAATTAAGCTTATCGTCAGTCAGGCAATATTCTTCGCCTGCCTTTACTGTAAAGACAACGATCGCCTCCGCCTGCGCAGAGCTGTCCTCTTCAGCGACAGCAGCTATCACTTCAGTCGCAAGGCGCTGTCGTTCATCGTCGGACAATACCGCCGTATTTACCCGCGAGACCGAAAAATCGGAGCCGCTTTTGTCCGAAAATACATCCGCGCGCACGAATTCCGTATGCGGCGGCAAAGACGACGCTTTAAGCTTATTGTAAAAATAACGCTCAAAAAGCTTTTTAAAAGCATTATCGTATTTGAAAGCGTTTCCGACAAACGCGCTTAGCAAATAATAATCGTTCATAAAGCCTCCGCCTTATCCGGAATATTGATCTTGAAGTATTTTATCATATGCGCCGTGCGCTGTCAACCGCATACATTTAATACGGGCAGATAAAGTTTTTTTACATCTGCGCCGGTATCGGCTGTGACGGGACTATATCAATTTCCCAATACACGGGCGCCGCCGCCCGCTTCGCTTGCCTTACCGCCCCTCCCCTCGCTGTCCGCGCAATGCGCGCGACAGCGAGGACGCGTTTTCAAAACCTACGGCTTCGGCGGCAGCGGACACCGAGCTTCCCTCCGCGATCAGCTTTTTGGCGCAGAGCAGTCTGTATGAGCGCAGATACGCATACGGAGTCTGTCCCATCGCGCGGCGGAAGCGGCGGATAAAATAGTTCACCTCAAAGCCGTTCATTGCGGCAAGCTTTGAAACACTGAGCCGATCGGCGTAATTTTCGCGTATGTATTCAAGCGTTGAAACGATCATACCGTCGTTTGAAAACGGCAGTCCGCTTACCTTTGAAAGCAATTCAAGCGTCGCTTCAAGCAATACCGCAAGCAACCGCTTCAACCCGATCAGCGCTTCCCCATCAAGCGGCTCGCCGCGCCGCGGCAGGACCGCTTCAAGCAGTTCGATCATTATGTAAAGCGGCGATCCCTTTTCGGGCGTATATACCGTCGGTGCGTCCCCTATAAGCGGCGGCGTCGAAATAAAGTCAATATAAATATGGTCTATCGGATCGGTCGGGTCGCTTTCAAAATGCTGATACATATTGTAAGGCGTCAGGTAAATTTTCCCGATCTCAAAGCGCTGACGGCTGCCGTCCGCGTTTATCATGTATCCGACTCCGCCCTTGATATAATAGAGCCTTTGCATCCTGATCGGATCCTTCAGGCGCCACTCGGGCGGCACCGCACCCTTACCCGCATTATCAATAAACAGCGAAATATTATTCATCTTGTTCCTCATAAAAAGCTTATTTCGGTATGTTTTATGTCTGTTTCGGCTATTCACCGGAGTGTTCATATGATTTATAATAAGCATAAACAACGCTTTTGTCAAGCTTTTACAAGGAGAATCAAAAAAATGAATAATCGCGAGTGGTTTGCGACCGCAAAATTCGGAATGATGCTGCACTTCGGACTGTACTCTCTGCCCGCCGGCGAGTGGAAAGGCAGACGTATGCCATATATCGGCGAATGGCTTCAGTCCTATTTTCGCATACCGAATACAGAATATGAAAAGCTCACGCGCGCTTTCGACCCGATCTGCTTCAATGCCGAAGATTGGGTAAAGCTTGCCAAAGCGGCGGGTATGCAATACATCGTCGTAACGGGCAAGCATCATGAAGGCTTCTGCCTGTTCAAATCGGAGTGGGACAATTTCAACGTGGTCGATTCCACGCCCTACGGGCGCGATATTATCGCCGAGTTCGCCGAAGCATGCTATAAGCACGGGCTGAAGCTCGGACTCTACTATTCGCAAGAGCTTGATTGGCACGAGCGAAACGGCGGCGGATACACGAGCGGTCACACCAACTGCGGCTGTATGAGTTGGACGAACGATTGGGATTTTCCGGACAACGCGCACAAGGATTTTTCCGAATGTTTCAACGGTAAGATCAAAACGCAGTTCAAAGAGCTGCTTACCAACTACGGCGAGCTGTGCCTGATGTGGTGCGACACGCCGCATGTCATCACCGCCGCGCAAAGTCTTGAGCTTTATGAAATGATAAAGAAATATCAGCCGGACTGCCTCGTAAATTCACGGATCGGAAACGGGATCGGCGATTACCGCTCCTGCAATGACAATCAGACCGAGCTTGACTTCAAAGTAGGCACCGACGCGGCAATTTCGGTCGGAGACCGCACCGGACTGTATGAGTGCCCGGCAACGCTGAACGATACCTGGGGCTATAAGACCTACGACAACAATTGGAAGAACGCCGAAGAAGTGCTTAAGATCAAAAAACGGCTGAACGCTCAAGGAGTGAATTACCTGCTCAACATCGGTCCCGACTATCTCGGGCGCATACCTACGCCCGCGCTTGATATTTTAAAGAAGGTCGGCGAAATAAAAGCGGAATAAGCAATATTTTCGCTGCCTCTGAAAATTTACCGAAAATGCTGTATTTGCACGTTGAATACGCCGCGATACCCCGGAAATGGCGAGATACGCTCATCAGGCGTGAATACATTGAAAGCATCTGCAGGCGGGCAAGCACAGCCTTCGCACGAGCACAGACCTGAGCGCCAAAACTCCCGGAGCTCCTAAAGGAATTCCGGGAGTTTTTTTATTTGCGCCGCACCGCCCTCTCGTCCGGTTCAGCCGCGGCTTCAGACACAGATTCAGCCGCTTCCGAACGATCGTGCGCCTTTTCCGCTTCACGTTCCTCGGCTTCGATGCTGTCAAGCATCATCTTGATGCGGTTGAGCTGATTGACCCGGCTCGCGCTCGGGTCATAGTCGATCGCAATAACATTCGAGTCGGGATAAAGCGACTTCAGCTTTCGGATTATTCCCTTTCCGGCAATGTGATTCGGCAGGCAGCCGAAAGGCTGAGTGCAGACCACGTTGTTGACTCCGTGCTTGATCAGACTTACCATCTCGCCGGCAAGATACCATCCCTCTCCGGTCTGGTTGCCGATCGAGATCACTTCTTCCGCCGCGCTCATGATATCCTCAATACGCTCGGGCGGCGTGAAATGAGTGCTCGCCTCAAGCGCGCGGCGCATTTCGCGCGACATAAACGAAAGAAAAGAAAGCACCAATTTCGCCGTGTATTTTTTCTTTTTCGGAAGTCCGAGATATGTCGATCTGTATATGTCGTTTTCAAAACAGTATTCAAGGAACCCGATGATCCCGGGGAGCGAAGCTTCCGCGCCCTCGGCTTCAAGCTGTTCCACCAGATGATTGTTTGCCGCCGGCATATACTTAACAAGGATCTCGCCGACGATCCCGACCTTCGGCTTTTTTAACGCTTCGTTTATCGGAAGCGCATCAAAGTCGGCAACCATTTTGCGGATCAAACGCTTGTATGCGCCGAAAGCGATACCGCTTGCCGTCAACACCTCAATGCACTTGCCCTTCCATTCGGCGGCAAGCGCGTCTGCGCTTCCCGGCACCAGCTCATACGGACGCATCCGCAAAAGCACGCGGTTCAGCGTGTCGCCGAGATATAACGCCTCCATGGATTTCATAACTATACTCGTGTTGAAAGTAAAGCCCGAATGATGCTCCATTCCGCTCACATTCAGCGAGATCACCGGAATATACCCGTATCCGGCAAGCTCCAGCGCGCGTCTGATAAGCCCGATATAATTTGAAGCGCGGCATCCCCCGCCCGTCTGCGACATGATGAGCGCAAGCCTGTGGGTGTCGTATCTGCCCGACAGGACCGCTTCCATAAACTGACCGATCACGATCAGCGCCGGGTAGCAGGCGTCGTTGTTGCAGTATTTGAGCCCGAGGTCGATGACTTCGGCGCCCTCCGCAGTCATCATCTCCGCCTTGTAGCCCGCCGCATTGAACGCCGCTTCAAGCAGTTCAAAATGGATCGGCGACATCGGCGGGAAAAGTATGGTGTAGCCCGCTTTCTGCATCTCGGCGGTATATTCCACCGGCTTGAAATCAAGTGCGCTTCGGTCGTAAACAGCCGCATTTCCGCTTTCGGGCGCGCCTGACTTTTCGCACCCGTTTCTCATATGGATAGCCGCAAGCGTCGAGCGTACGCGGATACGCGCGGCGCCGAGATTGTTGACCTCATCTATTTTCAGAAGCGTGTACAGCTTCGAAGCTTTCGTAAGCAGCTCGGAAACCTCGTCGGCGGTCACGGCGTCAATACCGCAGCCGAACGAGTTGAGTTGGATCAAATCAAGCGACGGCTCGCGGCAAACATACTCCGCCGCCTTATAGAGCCTTGAGTGATACATCCATTGATCGGTCACTCTGAGTCTCACCCGCTCGCCGAGCGCTGAAACGCTGTCCTCGGTCAGCACGGCGACATTGTACGAACAGATCATTTCGGGAATACCGTGATTCACCTCGGGATCAAGGTGATACGGCCGCCCGGCAAGCACGATACCGTGAGCATTGTTTGCGCGTATCCACTCAAGCGTCCGTTCGCCCTCGCGCTTTATATCCTCTCTGAAGCAGATCAGCTCATGCCATGCGTCGTCAACGGCGGAAAGGACCTCCGCGCGGCTGATGCCGAGCTCGGCTTCGGCAAAGCGGCAAAGTCCGTCTGCAAGCACCTTTTTGTCGGTAAACGCCAGAAACGGCTTGTAGAGCCTGACGCCCTCGTCGGCGAGCGACTCCACGTTGTTCGATATGTTTTCCGGATATGAAGTCACCATCGGGCAGTTGTAATGATTCTGCGCCGACGGATCCTCGTTGCGCTCGTAAAATACGCAGGGATAGAATATCTGCTTCACACCCGATCTTATCAGCCATTCGATATGCCCGTGCACAAGCTTTGCCGGGAAACATTCGGATTCGCTCGGTATGCTTTCAAGTCCGAGCGAGTATATCTTTTTGTCCGAATACGGCGAAAGCTTCACCGAATATCCGAGCTTTTTGAAGAACACCGCCCAAAACGGATAGTCCTCATACATATTTAATACGCGCGGTATGCCTATCACTCCGCGCGGCGCCGCTTCTGGCAGCGTCGGCTCATAGCCGAACAGCCGGTCGAGCTTGTATGCAAACATATTCGGCACGTTGTTTTTGACCTTTTCTTTGCCGAGCCCGCGTTCGCAACGATTGCCCGATATGTACTTTCTCCCATCCGAGAAAGTGTTTACCGTCAGTCTGCACTTGTTCTGACAGCCGCCGCAGCGCGCCGCGCTCACCGAATATTCAAGCCTTGCCGCCGAATGAAGCTCAAAGGCATTGCCCGCAGAGCCGCGCCGCTCCTTCGCGATCAACGCCGCACCGAACGCACCCATTATCCCGGCAATATCGGGGCGGATCGCCTCGGCTCCCGAAACCTTTTCAAAACTGCGCAGTACCGCGTCGTTGTAAAAGGTGCCGCCCTGCACCACGATCTTTTCGCCGAGCGCACGGCGATCGGTCAGCTTTATGACCTTGTACAGCGCGTTTTTGATGACCGAATACGCAAGTCCCGCCGCAATGTCGGAAGCCTCGGCTCCCTCTTTCTGCGCCTGCTTGACGTTGGAGTTCATAAAAACGGTGCAGCGCGTGCCGAGGTCGAGCGGACTCTTCGCAAAACGCGCCAAACGCGCAAATTCCGCCGCCGTGTATCCCATGGAGTCGGCAAAATTTTCAATAAACGAACCGCAGCCCGACGAACAGGCTTCGTTAAGCATGATATTGTCCACATATCCGTCCTTGATACGGAT
>DHJP01000186.1:0-176 GCA_002404395.1 Clostridiales bacterium UBA4717 | reverse complement strand
ACGCCGATGTCGAGTATCGAATCGACCTCAGGTTCAAAATAGCGCGCCGCCGTGTAGTGCGCGATCGTTTCGACCTCGCCGAAATCGAGCTTGAACGCATTTTTCATCAGAAGCTCACCGTATCCGGTGGAGCAGGTCGCGGCAATGCGCGCGCCCGCAGGCAGCTTCGCTTCAAG
>DHJP01000023.1 GCA_002404395.1 Clostridiales bacterium UBA4717 | reverse complement strand
AAGAACAGACTCTGAAAAGTTTCCGTCCCCTCTCGGGGAACAGGGAATATCAACTCGTCACTCTTTTTTTATTCTCTGTAACATATCTATTGTAAACCTACACCGCTTAAAAGCGAAAGCTGAATTATCAGACACCGCTTACCGTCCTTTTTAAGGATTTTGCCGCCAAGGCTTGAAAAATCGGCTGATTTTTTGAAATCATGCCGATTTTTTTGATGATTTTATTGAAAAGCCAAAAATACTGTGATATAATAAGCGAGGAATCAAAGAGCCGTTATCTGCTTTTTGAACAAAACATTTCCATAAATTGGTAAATTGTATTTGAAAGGAAACAAACCATGGCAGAACTTCGTTGGAATCCCATGATAAAAGATTGGGTAATGATTGCGTCAAACCGTCAGAACCGTCCTCAGATGCCTAAGGATTGGTGCCCGTTTTGCCCCGGCTCGGGAAAGGTGCCGGATCACTACGACGTCTATAAATATGACAATGACTTCCCTGCACTTTCCCAAAACCCGCCGAAGCCCGATGATGTGGCAACCGATTTTTACAAGGTGCTTCCCTCGCACGGCAAATGCGAAGTGATCCTCTTCTCACCCGAACACAACGGAAATATCCGCGATCTTTCGGACGAGCATATGAGCAAGCTTGTTAATCTGTGGTGCGAGCGTTTTGATGCTATGAGAGCAGACGAAAAGATCAAGTACATATTTATATTTGAAAACCGCGGTGATGTCGTCGGTGTAACCATGCCCCATCCTCACGGTCAGATGTACGGATATTCGGTATTGCCGAAGAAGATGGAGCTTGAGCTTGACGCAGGTCTTGAGCACTATAATGAGCACTGCGAATGTATATTCTGCCGCATGAACCGCGAAGAAAAAGACTTTTCAAAGCGCGTTATATGCGAAAACGAAGATTTTATCGCATATATTCCTTTCTTTGCCGACTACGCATACGGAGTGTACATCAGTGCAAAGAAACACAAACAGTATATCACCGATTTCAACGAAAGCGAGCGCATGAATCTCGGACTTATGATACGCAATGTAGTCGGTATGTACGATAATATATTTGATTTCAACTTCCCGTATATGATGTGTATGCACAACGCACCCGTAAACCTTACCGACGAAAAATACAAGGACGCGGACAAGTATACTCATTTCCACATTGAGTATTATCCGCCGCTCCGCGATCGCAACAAGCAGCAGTTCCAGGCATCGAGCGAAACCGGCGTATGGGCGCATTGCAATCCTACCGCCCCCGAAGAAAAGGCTGCCGAAATGCGCGAAGCGCTTGCCCGCTACCTATCAAAGCGAAAATAAGTCCGCAATGCTGAAAAAGCAGATCCATACCTCGGCATGACTTTAATGTTTCTTTTTGAGCCGCCTACGGCGGCATGGAAATTATTATGGAAATCAAAAGCCTCTTTGCAAACGGAAAAGAAAAAGCTTTCACCATGAGCTATGACGACGGCAACTATGACGGCGACAAACAGCTTATCGCTATCTTCAACAAATACGGTATAAAAGGCACATTCCATCTCAACGGTCACAATTACGTACCGGGAGGGTGGGCGTATGACAAGGTTGATGAATTGAAAAAACTTTACAGCGGACACGAAGTGTCCATGCACGGCTATACCCACCCGTTCTTCAATTCACTGCCTAACGGCGAAAAGTTCTTTGAACTTTATGAAGACAAAAAAGCCCTTGAGGGATTTGCAGGCTATCCGATCCGCGGTATGTCATATCCTTTCGGCGACTATGATGACAAAACCTTAGATATGATGACCGATCTCGGCATAAATTATTCAAGAACGGTCCGTTCCACTCACCGTTTTGATATCCCGCGCAACTTCAAGCTTTGGGATCCTACCAATCATCACGCGGACAAAGCCTTTGAAATGCTTGAAAATTTCAAAAACTATTCATACAAGTCAACTCCCCCGCTTTTCTATATGTGGGGACATTCTTACGAATATAACAAAGAAAACGCCTCGTTTACCTGGGATGACCTTGACCGCTTCTGCGCGGAGATCTCAAAGCTCGGCGATGTGTGGTTCGCAACAAACATTGAGATCTTCGATTATGTTACGGCATTGAGAAGAATCGAAATGTCGATCGACCGCAAAATGATATATAACCCCTCCGCACTTTCTGTCTGGTTATGTATTGACGGTCAAAAAACAGAGATCAAACCCGGCGTAGTTACAAATCTGTAAAGTTATAAAAACAGAGGCATCAACAGCTTTGACCGTTGTTGATGCCTCTGTTTTTATATTTATTTATCGCATTTGACAAAACTCGCCTTATTTTATGCCCGCGCTTTGATATAATGTCCGTCGGAGGTGGAATCCTATGCAAAAGAAAGAAACTCAAAAAACAATTGACAATATTAAAAGCCCGTATCTTCAGAATATAGCCGTCTCTGAAATTGAATTACCGATCATGCCTACTTTCTCCGACAGCTCAAAAATCATTTCTCTTGCCGAAAATATACGCAAAGTCGGACTTTTGCACCCAATATCGGTATTTGTTGAAAACAGCAACGATCAAAATAAGTTTAACTACAGTTTGCTGTGCGGCTATCGCAGGCTTGCGGCATTCAAATTGCTTGAACGCCAAACCATACCGGCGCAGATCATTACCAGCCGAAACACCGCGGATAGCCTTATGCTGTGCGAATATTGCACAGCTGAACATTCCGATCGTTATTTTACGTCCGATCTGCTTTCATATATGATAAGCAAGCGCAATTACAGTGCTTCGGAACTTGCAGTATTATTAGGCGTATCAGAGAAGCAAATTCGTTCGTCTTTGCGGCTTTCATTATTATCGGCAGAGGATCGACGCAAAGCCATCCATATCCCGATTGATCTCGTTATGAAAGCGGCGGAAATTGACGATCCAAGCTCGCGCAGCGCGGTTATTGACTATCTGCACAAATACAAAGATAATATACGTATGCCGAGGCGCATTTTCCCCGGCACCTCGATCAAGCGCGCGTGCAACCTCGGGCTGATCGAAAATTCGATCAATAAGCTTGTAGATCAGATTGGTTCTGCCGGGATTCGCGTTAACTGCACACGCGAAGCTAAGGATTCGGAGCTTACCTACCGGATCTGCATTTCCGAATAATGTTTCACGTGAAACAATGTTCCACGTGAAACATTATTCGATCTTGCTGTCTTTTAAGTCTGTCCGTTTTTTTACATTCAGTAGCCCGATTTTGCTTGACATAGGCGCTATACAATGATATAATATATAGGCAGAAAATAAATCAACGGAGGCAGCCTGACTTGACCAATATTTTAGCCTTTGCCAACCAAAAAGGCGGCGTTGGGAAAACGACCTCCGCGGTCAATACCGCCGCCGCACTCGGCGATGCAGGAAAAAAAGTATTGCTTGCGGATATAGATCCGCAGGGTAATGCAACAAGCGGAGTCGGGATCAGTAAAAAAAATATTCACGCCTCAATATACGATGTGATAATCGGCAGAAGAACTGCCGAGGAAGCAATAATTGAGACAAAATTCAAGAACCTCTCGGTTTTGCCGGCACACATTTCCCTTGCGGGAGCCGAATTTGAACTTGTTGACGAGCTTCATCGCGAAACCAAGCTCAAAGAGGCGCTTGAACCGGTAAAAAGCAACTACGACTACATAATCATTGACTGCCCGCCGTCATTGGGTATGCTTTCGATAAATGCGCTGACAGCCAGCACCGGTGTAATTATTCCAATGCAGTGCGAGTATTATGCTCTTGAGGGACTTACTCAGCTGATGCTGACGATCAGACAAGTCAAGAAACTATACAACCCCGCACTTGAAATTACCGGAATAATGATAACCATGTATAACGGCAGATTGAATTTGTCGTTGCAGGTAATGGATGAACTTAAGAAATATTACGCCGATAAATTGTTTTCAACAACGATCGTCAGAAATGTCAAGCTTTCGGAAGCTCCGAGCTACGGCGAGCCGATCCTCTACTATGACAAGTATTCCAAAGGTTGTCAGGCATACGCCGATATTGCCCGTGAGATAATTTCCCGTTTGGGTTAGAATATATTGAGCCGTCAACGGCGGCAACGAAAAATGAAATGACAAAAAAACGCGGCCTCGGAAGAGGCATGGAGTCTGTATTTGCGGACAATTCCATTGAAACAAGCGAAAGCGGTTCGGGCGCTATAATGCTTCGACTCTCTCAGATCGAGCCGAATCCGGATCAACCGCGACACGAATTTGATACTCAATCGCTTGCCGAACTTGCAGATTCAATCTCAAATCACGGGCTGATTCAGCCGATTACCGTAAGACCCTCCGAAAACGGATTTTATACAATAATTGCCGGAGAACGCCGCTGGCGTGCTTCAAAAATGGCAGGACTTTCGGAAGTACCGGTCATCATCATGGATGTTGACGATAAAAAGGCTGCAGAGCTTGCTCTTATTGAAAATATACAGCGTGAGGATCTTAATCCGATTGAAGAGGCAAAAGCTTATAAGTCGCTTATTGATGAGTATGGGCTTACTCAGGAACAAGCCGCTTCAAGAGTCGGAAAAAGCAGAGTAGCCGTGACCAATTCCATGCGGTTGCTTGATTTGCCTGACGAAATACTTGATATGATTTCCGCACATAAGCTTTCGGCAGGCCATGCCAGAGCTTTGCTCGGTCTAAAAAACAAAGCTGAGCTTTTGCCGCTTGCCGAGTTGATCTCCGCCTCCGAACTTTCGGTAAGAGCGGTTGAAGAAAAGATCCGTAAGCTTAACTCAGCTAAGCCCGAACAAATTTCGGAGGATCCGCAAAAAGCGGAATACTACAAGGTGCTTGAATCTCGGATCACAGCACACCTCGGCAACAAAGTTGCAATACGCAGAAATTCAAAAAACAAAAGCATCTCTATTGCCTTTGACTCTTCTGAGGAGCTTGAAGATATTATCACACGTCTTTGCGGTAAGTCGATTTTTGATGAGATCGGTTAAAGCGTGCGTTATGATATAAAAAATATTAGTATATGCATTTTTTAAAGTTTAGGGAGTGAAAAAGATGTTAGACATCAAATTTATCAAAGAAAACCGCGATTTTGTTAAGGAAAGACTGCTGACCAGAGGCAAGGATTACAGCGAGGATATTGACCGTATTCTGGCGCTTGACGAGGAAAGACGCGCACTGATCGCCGATTCCGAGGCTCAGAAAGCTAAGCAGAATGCCGTTTCAAAGCAGATCCCGCAGATGAAAAAGGAAGGCAAGGATGTTGCACCTATATTTGCGGAAATGAAGGAGCTTTCCGACAAGGTCAAATCCGACACCGATAAGATCGGCACAATTGATACCGAGATCGAAAATACCCTGCTCGGCATACCGAATCTTCCTCATATGTCCGTACCGATCGGAAAGGACGACTCTGAAAATGTGGAGATACGCCGTTGGGGAGACGTCAGAAATTTTGACTTTGAACCGAAAGCGCATTGGGATATCGGAGCAAATCTCGGTATTCTTGATCCCGAAACCGCTGCAAAGGTTACAGGCACACGTTTTCACTTTTATAAGGGACTCGGCGCAAAGCTTGAACGTTCTATAGTAAGCTATTATCTCGACACACATACTTCGGTCGGATATACCGAAATTTTCCCGCCGTATATGGTAAACCGTGCGTCTATGCGCGGTACGGGTCAGCTCCCGAAATTTGAAGACGATGCGTTCAAACTTGCAAACTACGATTACTTCCTGATTCCTACCGCCGAAGTTCCGGTAACAAATATGCATCGCGATGAAATTCTCAACGCTGCCGACCTGCCGATCAAATATTGTGCATACTCGGCTTGCTTCCGTGCCGAAGCCGGAAGCGCCGGCAGAGATACCCGCGGACTTATCCGTCAGCACCAATTCAACAAGGTTGAACTTGTCAAATTCACAACGCCCGAAACCTCGTATGATGAGCTTGAAAGCCTGACGCTTGATGCTCAAAACGTACTTAAAGGCCTCGGCTTGCCGCACCGCGTAGTCTGCCTGTCTACCGGAGATATGGGATTCTCGTCCGCCAAAACATATGATATCGAAGTATATATGCCTTCATACGGCAGATATGTTGAGATCAGCTCTTGCTCCGACTTTGAAGATTATCAGGCACGCAGAGCCAATATCAAATTCAAAGCCGATGCCAAGGACAAGGCAAGATATGTTCACACGCTCAACGGTTCGGGTGTCGCAGTAGGCAGAACGGTTGCCGCTATTATCGAAAACTACCAGAACGCCGACGGATCAATTACCGTTCCCGAAGTGCTCAGAAAGTATATGGGCGTCGATATTATAAAGTAATATCGTTCAATTTTCAAACAATCGGAGTTAGGGGTATGATCGATTTTTTCAAAGCATTGTGGGAAACCATCGTAAACTATTTCAATACCCCGGTTGATATCGGAAACAGTCCTCTCATCACCGGAAATATATTGATCTGGTCAATCTTAATTGGGATCGCTGCTGCCGCGGTGTTCTCTTTCCTCAACCGTATAACGCTCGGAAAGTTTGTCTCGGGTCTGCTTGAAAACAAAGCCGATTCTCCAGAAACAGCAATTTCCGCAGACAAGATCGGCGGTGCCGGCAAATCGGTACTGCACAGTCTCAAAAAAAACGGTGTTTTCGGAAAGATCGTCAAACGCGTAAACGGCAACTCGAACGAAGTAAGGTACTATATACTCCCCGAAGATGCTTCCCGCGCCGAGAATCTCTTTGGTAAAAACGGAACAAGCATCAGATCCTTGATTTTTACTCTGATTTCTTTGATCATTATTGCCGCGCTTGCATATTACGCGCTTCCGCGCCTGACGGATATGACAAGAAGCGTAGCAAACTCGTTTGCCTCGCTGGCAGACTGACTGAACGATAACAATTTACAGTAATTGGGCCGGCTTCGCCG
>DHJP01000068.1:6872-7096 GCA_002404395.1 Clostridiales bacterium UBA4717 | reverse complement strand
ATATATTCGGACATATCAATTCGTATTATCGCATTTTCGTCACCGAACATGACCTCTGCGATCGCTTTGGCAAGCTCGGTTTTTCCGACTCCGGTAGGACCCGCAAAAATGAACGAGCCGATCGGACGTTTCGGATCTTTAAGCCCTGTACGTCCGCGCCTGATCGCGGACGCGACGGTTTTCACCGCCTCATTTTGTCCGATAACGCGCGCCATCAGCGTTTC
>DHJP01000068.1:0-6815 GCA_002404395.1 Clostridiales bacterium UBA4717 | reverse complement strand
TCCTCCTCAAGCATTTTTTTGACCGGTATACCCGTCCACGCCGTAACCGTTTCGGCGATATCCTCGCGCCCGATCGCGGGCTGAACACCCTTTTGTGCGTTTTTCACGGAACGCCCGAGTTCTATATCGCTTGTAAGCGTGCGTATCCGATCGCGAAGCGCCGCCGCTTTTTCAAATTCCTGAGAGTTTACCGCTTCGGCAAGCTCGGCGGAAGCTTTGCGTTTTTCTTCCTCCGCCTCCCGAAGCTCGGGCGGCGGCAAAAATACCGTAAGTCGTTTGCGCGATGCCGATTCGTCTATAAGATCTATCGCCTTGTCGGGCAGATACCTGTCGCTTATATACCGCCGTGAAAGCGTGACCGCCGACTCTATCGCCTCATCGGTGATCTTCACCTTATGATGTGCCTCATATTTGTCGCGAAGCCCCTTGAGTATCAGCACCGTATCGGATTCGTTCGGCTCACCGACCGTGACCGACTGAAATCTCCGCTCAAGTGCCGCATCTTTTTCGATGTGTCGACGATACTCCTTTATGGTAGTAGCGCCGATTATCTGAATCTCGCCGCGCGCCAGCACCGGCTTTATCATATTTGCTGCGTCAAGCGCGTCGTCGCTTCCCGCTCCGGCACCTATGAGCGTGTGTATCTCGTCAATGAACAGGATCACATTTCGGTTCGCCGTCGCTTCGTCGATCACGCCCTTGATACGTTCCTCAAAATCACCGCGATACTTGCTGCCGGCAAGCATTGAAGTGATATCAAGCGAGATTATTACTCGATCGGCAAGCGATTCGTGAATATTTCCCTCGGCGATCCGTGCGGCGAGTCCCTCCACCACCGCAGTTTTGCCGACGCCGGGTTCGCCGATCAGACAAGGGTTGTTTTTAGTACGTCGGGCAAGTATCTGAATGACCCTCTCGGTCTCGCGCTCGCGCCCGATGACCGGGTCGATCTTATTTTCACGTGCAAGCGCGGTAAGATCGCGCCCATATCTTGTAAGATACTTGCTCTTTGCCAGAGTATTTTCGCGGTTTGCATCGCCGCCGCGCGAGCGCAACTGTTCCACAGGGTCTTTTCCGCCGTTCCCGCTCAGAAATGCACCGAGCTCGCCGATCAGATCGGAAATACGCACTCCGAGAGTACGCAAAAACTTTGCCGCCACCGAATCGCTCTCGTTAAGCAATGCGATCAATATGTGCTCTGTACCGATGTAAGGCTGTGAAAACTTCGCGGAATAAAGACTTGAGCGTTCAAGCACCCGCTTGAAGCGCGGAGTCATGCAATCCGGTGCAAGCACCGAATGTTCGCCGCGTCCGGAAAGCTCTACGACAAGTGCCTCGACAGAGCGGTATGACACACCGTTTTCCCCGAGTATTTTTTCGGCTACACTGCCCTTTACCGACAGCAGACCGAGTAGCATATGCTCTGTACCGATGTATGAATGACCAAGCTCCGACGCCGCTTTCATCGAATTGTTGATCGCAAACTCGGCTTTGGAAGTAAAATGAATGTTCACACAAAAATCCATACCGCCGTAGACGGCTCAAAAAAATAACAGATAATTTCCGCATCGGCAAAGCCGACTCTGAAGCATCTTACGCTTCATAATCCGATGATTTCCCAAGCCGGGCAAAAAATATTCACCCGCACCTGCTTTTCGAAAAGCGCAGTGCCTGCCTTTTACATTTTACTTCGCTCACCTGCAGTTAATGATTCAAAAAACACAAAGCGGCTGTTAAAAAACAATATTTTTAACAGCCGCTCAAAAATGTCGGTAAGGATCCATGTAGCTTTGAAGCGCTATTTGACTGAATTTGCCTTAACGCCCTTGCCCTTTCGCCGTTTTAACGGCAAAACAGCGGCGCTTTGCCGTCAATATCTATGTCGACAGAGTATTAAAAACTCATTTGAATAAACCTCAAAGCAATCCGCCCATGCTACACACGCCGCGCCGCACGATAGGCGCAGGGAGACACACCTACCCGCTTTTTAAAGGTCTTTGAAAAATATATGTAGTCGTCAAATCCGCACCTTTCGGCAATTTCCGAAAGGCTCAGAACTCCGCCGAATACCTCGATCAGATAACAAGCGCGGTCTATACGCAATCTTTCAAGAAAGTTATGCGGGCTTTCGCCGGTCACCGCTTTAAAACGTCTGCGCATATAATCGGCGGCATACCCGCTGTTTTCAAGCGCATCTGCGGTTCTGAACTTAGGATCAAAGGCGTTTACGGATATCTTTTCAATAATACGCTCTGTCGCCGAATCGGTATGCGCCGCATTTTCAATACCGCCGAGATATGATGCCAAAGCCGACGCCAACATATTGAGATAGGCGCGGCTTCCGTTGCGATTTTTGTATATAAGCTTCGCAAGCACTCTGCCGTCGCCCGCACGGTCAAGAAGCCTGAGCGGCTTACTCGACACCTCCGAGAGCAATGCGCCGAAATCTCCGCCGAGCGAAATATTCACAAATCCGTTTTCGGAAACCGAGCCGTGGATCACTCCCGACGGCATAATGATGACCGTCCCGGGCTCAAACTCAATATTACCGCGCTCAGTATACATATGTCCCACGCCGTTCAGATAACACATAACCTCACAAAACTCATGCTTGTGAGGCGGATAAACTTTAACGCCCTTGCCTGTCATGTTAACCGTGATCATATTTGCTCCTCCGTTTTTCAGATTATACCATAAAAGTCTGTTTTATACAAGTATGTGTATGAAAATAGCTAACACATATGTGTTTTGCAAGCTTAAAATATCAGTAATGTACAAGTTGTCACAAAAGTGAAAGCTTATAACGGAGGATGCATAATGAAAAAACTCACAGGCTTTGAGCGCGGAATGGGCATAGGCGGCTGGCTCACCAACTATAAAAGATTCGCGGTAATACCCGAAAAACGCCGAATGGACCTGACGATCGGCGATTTTGAGCATTTTGACAGTTACATAACCGAGCGCGATGTAAAATACATCGCCTCTCTCGGACTTGACCACATCAGACTCGGCTTCGACCAGATCGTTGTTGAAGAATCACCCTATGTTTACAGAACGCATATTTTCGACCTGATCGAAGAATTTGTAAAAAACTGTAGCAAACACGGACTTAGCGTGGTCCTGAACCTGCATAAGGCGGTCGGAAACTATTGCGACATAGACGAACCGATAAAGCTGCTCGACGATGACGCGCTTCAGTCTCGGTTTACCGCATTGTGGTGCGAATTTGAACGTCGCTTTGAAAAATATCCGTCGGTGGCGTTTGAATTGCTCAACGAAGTAAAGCTTGTCGATCCCGAGAGTTGGAACAGACTTGCCGAGCGTACACTGAGCAGTATACGCAAGCTCAATCCCACACGTAAAGTCATCATCGGAAGCATAGGTTGGAACGGCATCGACAAACTGAAATTGCTGAAGCTGTACAATGACGAAAACGTAATATACACTTTCCATATGTACTCTCCCTTCGGCTTCACCCACCAGCGCGGGGTACTGCAAAGCGATACGATATATTACAACCGCGATATGCCCTATCCCTGTGATATCGAAAGATACAGAGACTTTGAGAGGGTCGTATACCATACCGACGATCCTCTGCCCGGATATACTGAGATGGGACGCGACTACATAAACGATATAATGGCGCCCGCCGCAGAATTTTGCGAGGCACATCCCGACAAAATACTGTGGTGCGGTGAATTCGGCACCATCCGCCACGCAAAGCTTGAATGGCGCGAAAATTATATGCGCGACGTTATAACCTTTTTGCGCTCCCACGATATTCCTTATTGCGTGTGGAACTATTTAAGCACACCGAACGACGGAAATCGCTTCAGTCTGGTCGACGACGAAAAACGCGAGATCGTCAGTGAAAAAATGGCGCGGATAATCCGCGGTGAGCTGTCGTAATGGAACGCTCGTCCTTTCTGTTGCTCATTTTGACCGTCTCGCTGTCCGCGGGCAGAAATCTGCTTACCAAAAGTCTCTCCCGCTTTACGCTTGCCGAGCGCGGTTTCTACGTGTCGCAGACTCTTCTCTTCTTTTCGGGTGCGCTCGCCGTGCTGCCGTTTGCCTTATACGGCAAATTTGAGCCCGCAAGCGTCATCAATGCCCTGCTCTACGCGGTATTACTTGTGCCGGCGCAGTGGTGCTATACCGCCGCACTCGCCGGATCCGCGCTTTCAATGTGCAGTACCGTCTATTCAATGGGCTTTATTATACCGACTCTTTTCGGGGTCCTCGTCGATTCCGAAAAGCTCGGGATTGCGGGTATGCTCGGCATTGCCGCAGCTGCCGCAACCGTGCTCTTTGCGGGACTTGCAAAAGCCCAAAACACTTCGAGTAGCACAAAAAAGCGCCCGAGTATCGCGATATTCGCGGCGATGCTTGCCTCGGGCGGTCTCGGGATAGTTCAAAAGCTTCAGAAAAACGCCGAAAATCCCCCGCTTTTTATTCTTTGTGCATTCCTTTTCGCAGGTATGTTTTCACTGCTCTTTACAATTATTAAAAGAGGCAAACTAGAGGATATCGGACACAGCCTCACCCCCGCCGTCTCCGGGGGGCTATGCTTCGGACTTGCGAATCTGATAAACACATTGTTGGCAGGAAGGCTTTCGGGCGCATTGTTTTTTCCAATACAGAATATAAGCGTAATTCTCATGTCGGTGTTTGTAAACAGACTCATTACAAAGCAAAAGCTTAAAATCCGGGAATATATCACCATACTGCTCGGCGCCGCCGCAATAATATTGTTGTCGCTCAGATAAACACAGGCGGTACGCACAGTCCGATCACACAAAAAACGGAAACTTTAAGTCTCCGCTTAATAAATACCATAGAGTTGTAAAAACATTTTTGCTTCAATAACTTTGTTTCCTCTTTTCTGAGAGCCGGACGGCGGCGTTTTGCCGCCCGTGTAAATGCCGAAAGGGTGTAAAAAACTCAAAATGAGTTTTTTACACCCTTTTTTATAATAATCAAAGCTGCTGATACTTGTCCGGTGCGCTCGGCAGATGAAGCCTGTCGGGCTCATCGGGCACAAGCTCTGTGTAGCAAAATTCGTTGTCCTTGAATATATCGCTCGACACCGAGTATGAGTTGAGCAGGTACTGCTTTGACGGATTCGCACCGTAACGCGCAAGTCCGCCGTTGCGCCTGCCGATGAAAACATTACGCGAATATTTCGGTCCCCATTCGTCACGCTCACAACCGTTGTGTACGAGATTCCATGTACTGCATTCGAAAATATTGTTTTCTATCACAAAATCATACGCTTCATTACGGTGATCCCATCCCTTGATCGCCGCCTGACAGTCGGAGTCGGGACGCTCGTTGCCCCAACCGCAGCCAGAATACCTGATAAAATTGCCGGTATACTTAATGTCACGCATGACGCGTGAGGCGCCGTTATCGCTCTTTCCTAAGAAATATTCGATACCGTACACGCAGTTTTCAATAAGATTATCGGCAAATACCACATGGGTATGGTTCACGCCGTTTTCTCCGCCTGCCGAAAGCTGGTGAGTTATACCTGCATCATAACAGTCATGTACATAGCAGTTTTCGATCGTGAAGTTCTCACACCCGCCGTAAAGCTCGATACCGTTTCCGAAACGGGTAACGCGCCCGTCGCGGTAAAATTGGATCGAACCGCCGATAAAACCGATCACGCAATTCTTCACAGTCAGATTTTTCACGGTGCCGCCTCCGATGCCGTGACTGCCGCCGTACATTACGGTAAGATTGTCGAAAGTCACATCATCGCCGCCGACGCCTATCACGTTTCCGCGGGTATTGAATTCGATCTCCTCAAATCTTCCGGAAGGATTGCCGTTCTTACTGCAAAGATAAACAAGTCCGCCCGGATCCGATTCCGTTTTCGATTCGCAGATCGGAGCGCCGAAATCATGGAAAAAATCAAGGTCGTTTTCAAGCTCGCGCCATGAAGCGAACGCGCGGCGGTAAGTGCGGTCGATCGCCGGCACGCCGTTTTCATAGCTCGGTATCACTTTGACCGAGTGCTTGATCCCGCCGTCAAAAAAGATACCGCCGATGTCAGTACGGATCGGTTCGCTGTAAACATAAATATCTTTCACCTCGGTCTCACGCCACTCGCCGTGACTTGCCGCATTGAAAAGCGAACCGTAAAAACGAGGCTTTGCGCCTCTGCCGTAAGCGGTATAGGTCACACCGGGTCTGGCACGGAAGCGTTCTCTCCAGATGCCGTCCCGTTCAAAATACACGACCGAGCCGGGAATCAGACTTTCATCATTCAGGCGGGCAAGCGTGCGCCAAGCCTTGTGCGGTGAAAGCCCGTCGTTTTCATCATTGCCGTAAGGTGAGACGAAAAAGCATCTGACGCCCTCATAAGCGTTATTGGGGGTACTGCGTATCTCTCCGCGCCGCTTGTCGGCAAGCTGCTTGAGTTCTTCAAGATATTCATGCGAGGCATAGCGTATGTTTTCCATAATGATTCTCCATGTCGGCGAAGCCGACCCAAAAAGCGGACACAAAATTTGAAATTTCATTCGGACGAGATAAATTTTCGCGCTGTCGGCAAAGTCAGAACGGATCAGATTTTAGCTCTGCCAAAACGCGAAGTCATATGTGCGGCAACAGGCTTCACTTCGGGAAGACCGAATGCGGCATTTTGCTTTTTATGATTCGGATATGGTCGGTGATTTCCGCGTCGGAAAAATCAAACCGTCACTCGTGTGCGCAAGTTTTCCGCTTGACTTGAAAAATCAAGCCGACAGGCTTTCAGTACCGAATAACGCGAAGTATCCGACGTTTCATCGAAATATTCCGACGGCAGT
>DHJP01000005.1:854-2591 GCA_002404395.1 Clostridiales bacterium UBA4717 | reverse complement strand
GCACACGGTTATCCCGAGCTTAAAAAGCACGCTCATCTCAAGGGCAATTTCGGCACGGCGTGGCAGAATCAGCAAAAAGAATTTGCACAACTTCCCGCGCCGGTGCTGTTTACTACCAACTGTATTATGCCGCCGAAAGCAAGTTATGCCGAGCGCGTATTCACTACGGCGGCGGTATCATATCCCGGATTGACTCATATCGGAGAGGATAAGGATTTTACTCCCGTCATTGAAAAAGCATTGGAGCTTGGCGGTTATTCGGAGGACAGAGCGTTTACCGGAATAAACGGCGGCAGTACGGTCATGACCGGGTTTGCACGCGGCACGGTACTTGGCGTTGCTGACAAGATAATTGACGCAGTCAGATCAGGAAAAATAAAGCATTTCTTTCTGGTTGCCGGTTGCGACGGCGCGCGTCCGGGGCGGAATTATTACACGGAGTTTGTAAAACAGACCCCCGTCGATACAGTGGTGCTGACCCTTGCCTGCGGTAAATATCGCTTCAATGATCTTGAGCTCGGTACGATAGGGGATCTGCCGCGTTTGATGGATGTGGGACAGTGCAACGATGCTTACAGTGCCATTCGGATCGCCGTCGCGCTCGCCGAAGCATTCGACTGCGATGTGAACGATCTGCCGCTTTCAATGGTGCTCTCGTGGTACGAACAAAAAGCGGTGTGTATTCTGCTGACACTGTTATATCTCGGCATTAAGAACATTCGGCTCGGTCCCACGCTTCCTGCGTTTGTTTCGCCGGGTGTACTTAACTATCTTGCGGACAACTTCGGTATTGCGCCTATCACCACTCCGGAGGAAGATCTGAAGCAACTTTTGAAATAGCAGGCTCTTTTTGCTTTTTAATAGCTTTTGAGTGTTTATTCACGCTTGCATAGCCTGCGTCCGTGCTTTTTCGGCGTAGTTCCACTGTAATCCACCGGCGAAACGGCAACGACATGTTTCGGTTGCGCTAACGGCTCCTTCTGTACGCTTTTTTGATGACGGCAATCTGAGATTTACCGTTCATCAGCGTGCCCATACGGTCTGCCCGGACAGGAACCGCCGAAATGCAGGGAAACTGCATTGTGATATGCTGCCAAAGCGATAAGGCAGTCAGTCAGCTTGCTGACTTCATTCGCTTCAATGGTTCGTATTTTTATAAACTTCAACTCCGGGTAAAGCTAAGGTGTATTTTCGGATCGTCGAAGCAGCATAGATCATGACAAGCAGCTCCGTGATCGGCATAGAGAGCCAAAGAAAATCCGCGCCGATCAGGCTCGGAAGAACCATGATTAAAATACCGCTGATGACAAGTCCTCGCGCCACTGATACAATGAATGCTGCCTTCGGTTTCATAATTGCCTGAAAATAGTAGGTAGAAAAGATGTTGAAAGGCAACAGTAAAAATGACAGCGCATAGGTACGGACAATAGTGGGAGCCATGCTCAATATCTCAGGCGTGGGAGCCATGAATATGCGAATATAGACGTTCGGACACGCCATACTGAGCGCCGTCCAGAACACCCCGAAGAACACTGTTGTCCAAATACTCAACCGAAGCGTTTCCCTGATACGCTCGCCTTTCTCAGCACCGAAGTTTGTGGAAATGATAGGCTGTGACGCCTGACCGACGCTGTATGCACAGCATTGAACAAAGGTGCTGACTTGAATGATCGGGCCGTAGATCGCCAAAGCGTTTGCACCGAGGTATTTCATGATCTGACGGTTGAACAGCACCGT
>DHJP01000005.1:260-831 GCA_002404395.1 Clostridiales bacterium UBA4717 | reverse complement strand
ATGCCCATTGCCACATCAATAAAGAAAGTGGAAAAACCGGTAACAGAGATCTCCTGCAGTTTGCACACAGGCTTTTCCGGTTTCACCAAAAGAAGCGTATTTTTACGGCTGAAAAAGTGGGTCAGCATCACAAGAAACGAAACAGCGGAACCTATTGCGGTTGCAAGTCCCGCGCCATAGATACCCATGTCACAGGTGAATACGAAAAAGTAATCACCAAAGACATTGAAAATACCGCCTTACAATACGGCAAGAGTAGCGAGCGTGGGCGCACCATCATTGCGTAGGAATGCCGCCAGCATCTGATTGAACAGAAACAGCGGAAACACATATCTTATCGGTCGCATATATTCCCGGGCCATTACTAACAGTGATTCATCCGCGCCGAAGAAGGTGAAGATCGGACGTTCAAAGCACATGATCCCGATCCATGCCAAAATGGATAAGATTACCGCGCCGATCACTGAAACCGTAAAATATTGATTTTCGCTTCCGTCGTTGTTTTCACTGCCGCGCTTGGTACTGAAAATGACACTGCCGCCGATTCCAATTAAAAGTCCGAGGCTGTATA
>DHJP01000005.1:0-206 GCA_002404395.1 Clostridiales bacterium UBA4717 | reverse complement strand
ATGATATTCCAGACAGGGGCGACAACCGCCAGCGCCGCCGTTCCGTTTGGTCCGTGATACTGTCCGACCATCGCCGTGTCCACGATAGAATAGACCGATGTGATCATTGCGCTTCCGAAAGCCGCCGATAGGTACTTAAAGTATACCGGTTTAATTTTTTCATTCAAAAGATTCAATGTTTAATTCCTCGTATAATATAAAAGTAG
>DHJP01000063.1 GCA_002404395.1 Clostridiales bacterium UBA4717 | reverse complement strand
AACTCACAGCGCGAAATTTACATTCCCCGCAAGCGAAGTCTCATGATTCGCACACGCTTTTTTGAGTCGGCTTCGCCGACATGGATTACACTATGTTTAAAGCACTTTTAAAAAAGCAGTTAATGGAAACCAACACATGGCTGCTTATAAACCGAAAGAGCGGAAAACGGCGCAAGCTTCCCGGTATTATAATGCTTGTGCTTATCTACCTTGCATTGTTTGCGACGCTCGGGGTCGTTTTCTTCTTTACCGCCCAAAGTCTCTGTGTTCCATTTCACGAAATGGGTTTTGATTGGTTGTTTTATGCAATTATGGGGCTTATTTCGATAATGCTCGGGATATTCGGCAGCGTATTTAATACCTATGCTTCCCTTTACAAAGCCAAAGACAATGATATGCTGCTTGCAATGCCGATCAAACCGATATACATAATATGCGCGCGGCTCTTCGGAGTATGGATGTGGAGCTTGATATACGAGGCAATCGTTTTTGTCCCTGCTTTGCTCGCATATTCAATTTTTGCGGACAGCCGTCCTTTAACCGTCATATCCGGAATTACGGTAATGATAGTCATATCAATGTTCATATTGACCCTCTCATGCATTCTCGGATACGCCGTCGCAAAAATATCATCTAAATTAAAAAACAAAAGCTTTGCCACCGTCGCGGTGTCGTTGCTCTTTATTATTGTATATTACTATGTATACTTCAGAGCAAATGAAATATTAACTTCAATAACTGCAAATGCCGAATTGATAGAAAGCAAGCTCGGCAAGATCTATCCGCTGTATATCATGGGCAAGGCGGCGTGCGGAGATCTGCTCTCGCTGTTGATCTTCACGCTTATGATTGTCGCCGTATTTGCCGCAGTCTATTATGTGCTTAACCGCTCATTTTTCGCGCTTGCCCGTGCCGCCGCGTTGTCCGACGCGAAAAAGCATACTGACGCAAAGCGCAAACTCAAGCCGATGAGCCTGGACTCCGCACTTCTGTTCAAAGAACGCAAACGCTTTACAACATGTCCGATCTATATGCTCAACTGTGCTCTGGGCGCACTCTTTATGCCCGCGCTCGGCATATTCTTGCTTATAAAAGCTCAGACAATAAACGAAATGCTTGCCTTAGTAGATTCAAAGCCGCTTGCCGTGCTTATAGCCGCCGCGGCGATCTGCATGGTCACATCAATGATCGATATTACCGCTCCGTCGATATCTCTTGAAGGCAAAAGCATCTGGCTTGCGCAATCCCTGCCGATACCGTCAGGCAGACTATTGCTCGCCAAGCTCAGGCTCCATGTGACAATTGCCGCACCATGCGTTATATTCTGCTCGGTGTGCGCCGCTATAGTTTTGGACTGCAACCTGCCGGAGGTGATCGTTTTAATCCTTCTTCCGCTCGTGTATGCTGCATTCACGGGAGCATTCGGACTTATAATGAACCTTGCAGCGCCGAATCTGACATGGAAAAACGAAACGGTTCCGGTCAAGCAAAGTCTGAGCGTCACAGTAACCTTGCTCGGCGGAATGTTTTTTGCGCCCCTGCTCGGAATACCTTACTTGTTCCTCGGTGATCTGATCCACCCGCTTGTATATGCGGCGATCTGTTGCACACTGCTTGTGCTCGCGCTGGCACTCATGCTTTGGTGGATAATCGCAAAAGGTTCAAAAAAATTCGCAACACTTTGATTCCGGTGAACAGATCATGTACAAAATAATGATAATCGAAGACGACGGCGCGATAATCTCCGAGCTTGAAAAGCTTATAAGGAGTTGGGGAATGGACGCCGTTCACGTAACCGATTTTGATGCTGTCATCTCCGAATATGCCCGCTATTCACCTCACCTGATATTGATAGACATAGGACTGCCGCATAAAAACGGATATCTGATCTGTCAGGAGCTTCGTCGGGTATCGAAGGTGCCGATCGTTTTCATCTCCTCCGCCTCGGACAGCATGAACATCATTATGGCAATGAATATGGGAGCGGACGATTTTATCGCAAAACCTTTTGAATCAAACGTACTTATAGCCAAGCTTCAGGCACTATTGCGCCGCACATACGACTTTGCCGACAGCGTACCGGTCATTGAGCATCGCGGCGCGATCTTCAACACGGGCGACGGTACGCTTGACTTTAACGGCAAGCGTATACCGCTCACCAAAAACGAGCACCGAATACTACTGATACTGCTCAAGCATAAAGGGCGCGCGGTTAGCCGCGAAAAGCTCATGGAAGCGCTTTGGCAGACCGATGAATTTGTGGACGAAAACGCGCTCAGCGTCAACATAGGACGGCTGCGCAAAAAACTTGATTCCGCAGGGCTTGTCAATTTTATCGAAACCAAATTCGGAGTCGGATATCTGATATCATGACCGACACGAAATTTCAAGCGGAGATTTTATGAAAGTATTATTTACGTATTTGAAAGAAAAACTGCCGCTTACAGGCATATATTTACTCTGCGCCGCCGTGGTCACGGCGGCGTTTGCGCTGTTCAGACTGCCGCTTGCAGTGTTGTTATACATAAGCGCTGTCTGCCTTGTTATTTTAATGATCGCCGCGATATTCGACTTTACAAAATACCTGGATCGGCACAAGCAGCTTTGTCTGACTCTCAACTCATGCGAAAATTTTGAAAAACTACCTGACAAGTACCTGCTTGAACGCGATTACAACGCACTGATCTTAAAGCTTTGCGAAGAAAAGCTGAAGCTTGAGAACGAAACCTCCAAACGATATGCGGAAATGAGCGAATATTACACTGCGTGGGTGCATCAGATAAAAACGCCGATCGCTTCCATGAAGCTGATGCTTGATGCCGAGGACTCGCAAGCGGCAAGGAATCTGTCAAAAGAGCTTTTCAGGATCGAGCAGTATGTCGAAATGGTCCTGACATATATCAGGCTCGACAGCGAATCCACCGATTACGTTTTCAGACGTCAGCCGCTCGATCCGATAATTAAAGGCGCAGTAAAAAAATTTGCCGGGCAATTCATAATGAAGGGCTTGAAGCTTGAGTATGCCGAAAGCGGCACAAGCGTGCTTACCGACAGCAAATGGCTCTCATTCGTGATCGAACAGCTCATTTCAAACGCGGTAAAATATACCGAGCACGGGAGTATCGGCATAAAAGCATATGACAGCAAAGAAGGCACCGTCAGCCTTTGCGTTACCGATACCGGCATCGGGATCGCCGCCGCTGAGCTGCCGCGCATCTTTGAAAAAAGCTACACCGGCTCCGTCGGACGCGCCGACTGCCGCGCCACCGGAATAGGGCTTTATCTGTGCAAGCATATCTGCGACCGACTCGGTCATACGCTCAGAGTCAAGTCAAAGCCCGGAGCGGGCACCTCGGTATATATTGATTTTGACGCCGCCGAGCACCGTTACGAATAAGTTATGTCAGAAATGTAAGATTTGCCGCGGGGAATGAAAGAAAAAGCAATGGAATCACGCCTGAAAGCCGTGTATAATGGTGTCACACGATAAGTTTCAACACCATGATCGGTATACGTAAAGGTTCCGTCACGCAAGAGTAATGCGCTCAGGCTTTGCGCCTGCAATTAAAAGACGTGACACGAACCCGTAATAAAATCACCGACCGCTTTTTTGAGTCGGCTTCGCCGACACGGAGATCATTATGAACCTGCTCACGGCAGAACACGTAAAAAAAGTGTACACCTCCCGCGCCGCCGCACGTGTGGAAGCGTTGCGCGACGTAAACTTCAAGATCGACTGCGGCGAATATGTTGCAATAATGGGTGAATCCGGTTCGGGCAAGACCACATTGCTCAACATAATTGCGGCGCTTGACCGTCCGAGTGCCGGAAGTATAGTGCTCGACGGCATGGAGCTTTCCAAAATCCCCGAATCAAAGCTTGCGAATTTCAGACGCGACAATCTCGGATTTGTATTTCAGGAATTCAATCTGCTTGATACTTTCACGCTTGAGGACAACATATTCCTCCCGCTCGTGCTCGCGGACAAACCGTATAAGGAAATGAAAAAACGAATAGCTCCGCTTGCCGAGGAGCTCGGAATAACCGGCATATTGAAAAAATATCCGTATGAGGTGTCGGGAGGGCAAAAGCAGCGCGCCGCAGTTGCGCGTGCGCTCATAACAAGTCCGAAGCTTATCCTTGCCGACGAGCCTACCGGCGCGCTTGATTCAAAAGCTTCCGACGAGTTGCTCGCGCTGTTTTGCAAGATCAACGAAAACGGTCAGACCATTCTCATGGTCACTCACTCGGTAAGCGCCGCAAGCCGCGCGGGAAGAGTGCTGTTCATAAAAGACGGCGAAGTGTTCCATCAGCTGTACCGCGGAGACGATGACAACGAAGCTTTCTATCGCAAGATATCGGATGCACTGACAATGCTCAGAAGCGGAAAGGCAAGGTAAGCTAAGTGAACCTTTTGCTTTATCCGAGGCTGGCTGCGCTCGGAATATCCAAAAACCGCCGTTTGTATTTTCCTTATATTCTGACCTGCATCGGCTCGGTCATGATGCTGTACATAATTCATTCGCTTTCATATTCGCCGTCGATCGCCGTAATGCGCGGCGGCACGAGCCTTGAGTTTATACTGTCGCTCGGAAAGTTTGTGATCGCAGTATTTTCATTGCTTTTTTTGTCGTATACCGGCAGTTTTTTAGCCAAACGGCGTAACCGCGAGTTCGGGCTTTACAACATACTCGGTATGAACAAACGCGACATTTCGCGTATAGTTTTTTGCGAGACCCTGTTCACCGCCGTGCTCGGACTTGTCGGCGGTATGTTTTTCGGAATACTGCTTTCAAAATTCGCCGAACTTGGGTTAGCCAACATGATCGGCGCGCCGATCACATATGAAGTTACCGTGTCGCGCGATGCGATATTCTTTACCGTTATGGTATTTTCGGTGATCTTCCTCATACTTTTAATAAAGTCTCTGCTATCGGTGTTGCGTGCCAAACCGCTTGAATTGTTCCACAGCGAGAACGTCGGCGAGCGTCCGCCGAGATCCAAACCGCTGATCGCGGCTTTGGGCACGCTTTTACTTGTCGGCGCATATATTATATCAGTCACCATAAAAAGCCCGTTTTCCGCGCTGTTGCTCTTTTTTGTCGCCGTTATCATGGTAATGATCGCGACATACCTGCTCTTCACCGCCGGCTCGGTCAGCCTGTGCGGAGTGCTTAAAAAAAACAAAGGACTGTACTATCGCAAACCGCGCTTTTTCTCGGTCTCCTCAATGGCATTCAGAATGAAGCGCAACGGTGCGGGACTCGCCTCGATATGTATTCTTTCCACCATGGTGCTTGTCACCATTTCCGCCACCACCTGCCTCTACATAGGCGTTGAAGACACCTTAAGGAACCGATATCCTCACGATAACCGCATTTCGACGCTTTCATATTCTGCCGCCGAAATATCCGAAGAAAAGCGCGCGGAGATCCAAGAGCGCTACTATGATGTATTAAAATCACACCAAACAGCCCCCGAGAACGTCGAACAATTTGCTTATGCCGCGGTTGCCGGCGTAATCAACGCCGAGTTTATCGACCTCGGTCGGAGCGCCGACACTCTGGATCCGAATACGTTCGACCGTTTCATATATGCAGTATTCATTGACAAAGACGATTACTGTGCCGTGAGCGGGCAAAAGCTCGGTCTCGGTCCGAACGAAGCGTACATAAAGACCGACCGGCTCACATATAACGCTTCCGAGATCACTATCGGTCCGTTGAAATACGAGATCGTCGGAAAGGTCGATGCCGTTCCCGAAGCCATAGACCTGAATAACGGAACCCTCCCGATCATATATCTTATTACCGACAACCTTGAATCGTTGTCGGTGCTGACCGGGCAAGCTTCCGAGACCGACGAAAACGCCCCCGTTTTCAGGTATCTCTTCACCTATGATCTGCCCGACGTTTCTTCGTCGGAAAAAGCGCAGATACTCAATGAGCAAAAAAATGCGCTTGCCGATGTGATCGGCGACGAAAACGGTTACTCATACAGCGCTGTCTGCCGCGATGAAGAAAGAGCGGATTTTTACACCACGTTCGGCGCGCTGTTCTTTCTCGGCATCATACTCAGTCTGTTGTTTATCTGTGCCGCCGCACTGATAATATATTACAAACAGCTGTCAGAAGGCTTTGAAGACCGTCAGCGCTTTGAGATAATGCAAAAGCTCGGTATGACGCTCAAGGACATACGCAAAAGCGTAAATTCGCAAATGCTGACGGTGTTCTACGCGCCGCTCTTCGCCGCAGGCATGCATATGGTGTTTGCCTTTCCGATGCTTTGGAAGATGCTGCAACTCTTTGAACTGCGTGACATGAAGCTCATGATAATAACCTGTTTGGTCTCTTTCGCAGCGTTTGCCGCTATATATGCGGCGATCTATAAACTTACCGCCTCGGCTTACGTCAAAATAGTGTCGTCTTCGTCTGAGCGCACATAAATTAAGAAAGGTCAGAGCGTTTTTGAAACGTTCTGACCTTTCTTGCAGAATATAAAGCTTGCCGATGCCGCTCTTTGACATACCGAATCAATACCTCATAAAACAGCATTGACTTAACCCGATGTTTGTGCTACAATAGCTTCACGGCAAAGTACCGCCGAACTATGATACCGACAAATCATAAAATCAAAGGTGTTATAAATAATATATACGCGAGGAGGCGTCTGTTGCATGAAAAATCAAAACGATATGCTTAAACTGCGCCGCTTCGGCGGCGATATACTGAAGTCGGGCGGAATGAAAAAGGAAAAACGCTGTATACAGCACGGACACGTCAGCGTATATCTTCATTCGATCGCCGTTGCGCTCATGTGCATAAAGCTTGCGCGTCTGCTCAGGCTCAAGGTCAACACTTCTTCGCTTGTGCGCGGCGCACTGCTCCACGATTACTTTCTGTATGATTGGCATATTCCTCACGAATGCAGAGAAAAGCACGCCACGCGTCACGCCGCATATGCCAAAGAAAATGCCGAACGAGATTTCGGTTTGAACGACATTGAAAAAAATATGATCGAAGCGCATATGTTCCCGCTCGGCACAAAATTCCCGAAATACCGCGAAAGTCTTATTCTGTGCGCCGCCGATAAACTGTGCGCCGCCAAAGAAACTGCCGAAGGCTTTGCTTCAAGGTTTTTCGGCAAAAAAGCAAAGACCGTGCACAAGAGCAAAGCACGGCGTGAAAGCCTTGCTTTACATAAATAATACCATACGCTTTACGTCGGATCTTTCCGAAAGCGGAGAGATGGACATACCGCCGTACAGGAGACAAAAGTTTTCGCGCGTCAAAAAACACGGTACGACTTAAGCTTTCGGAGTTAAAATCCGCGATGTTATTTGCGCCGCCGTCGGCGGCAGGGAGGTTAAAAATGAGAAAAAGCAACATTACACGGAACGAAGCATGGGAGCTGTTGAAAAAATACAACAGCGAGCACTTTCATCTCACGCACGCGCTTACGGTCGAAGCGGTAATGAAATATATTGCCGAAAAGCTCGGCTATGCCGATGAAGCGGAATATTGGGATATAGTGGGACTCTTACACGATATAGACTTTGAGCTTTACCCGAGCGAGCATTGCAAGGCGGCGGTAAAGCTGCTCAAAGACGGCGGCGTCGGAGAAGATATGATATATTCGATCTGTTCACACGGTTATGAGATCTGCTGTGACGTTGAGCCGAAACATGAAATGGAAAAGGTGCTGTTCGCAGTCGACGAGCTTACGGGGCTTATCTGGGCTGCGGCGCTTATGCGCCCGTCAAAGAGCGTATCAGACATGGAAGTTTCGAGCCTTAAAAAGAAATTCAAGGATAAAAAATTTGCCGCAGGCTGCTCGCGTGAGGTCATACGCAAAGGTGCAGAACGGCTCGGAATGGAGCTTGACTCGCTTTTTGAGCTGACGCTTGAAGCCATGAAAGCCTGCGAAGCGGGGATAACTGCCGAAACGGCAAAGCTCTGAGCCTCACCATAATGACATATTTCAGTCACAAAATACAATGGTCATAAATCGCTTTTTGTGATATCATTTACTTGCGGAATGTTAAAACGCCACTATCCGCAAGGAGACCAGCTATGAAAAGTC
>DHJP01000054.1:2401-10084 GCA_002404395.1 Clostridiales bacterium UBA4717 | reverse complement strand
GCAACCAGCGAATCAACGAACGAAGCCATATCGCTTTCGGCAAGCAGCAGGCTGTCCGCAAGCGCTGCGATCGGCGAAATATTGCTGTCCGTGACCGATACGATATATGCTCCCTGACTTTTGGCATATTCTATTGCGTTTATCGCGCGCTTTGAGTAGCGCGGGAAGCTTATGCCGATCATGACATCACGCTTTGAGATGCGCATTATCTGTTCAAACACTTCGCTTCCGCCGGTATTGCTTACGTGCTTTACGTTATTGAATATAAGATTGAAGTAAAAGCTCAGAAACGAGGCAAGCGACGATGAGGAACGCATACCGATTATATATATGTGTTCGGCGTTGACAATGGCATTGACCGCGCTTTTGAAATGGTCGTGGTCTATCCGCTCAAGCGTGCGGCGTATCTTGTCGATATCTGCGCATACCACCCGATCGAGAATATCTCCCGAGCCTATGCGATCGTTGGTTATCTCTATTCGCTGAAGCGTGGTAAGTTTGTTGCGCACTATTTCGCGCAGTGAGTGCTGAAGCTCCGGGTATCCGTCAAAGCCCATTTCATCGGCAAAGCGGACTACCGTGGATTCGGATACGCCTACGGTCTGACCGAGCCTTGCGGCGGTCATATATGCCGCCTTGTCGTAATGCTCAATGATGTATTCCGCAATATGGCGATGTCCTTTGGAAAGATGCGGCTCGGCGGCTTCGATCTCGCGAAGCAGCTCCGGGCGGCTGGTTTCGGTCTGCATAAAAGCGTACCATACCTTTCAATGTTCTGTAGTGCCGAAATGCCGGCTTAAAGCATTTCGCGGACGCGAAGCTTAACGCCGATATCGTCGGCTAATTTCTGACACCGTTCAAGCTCGGAGTCGGGTATTGAACCGCGCACGACGCTGAGCAAGACCGAAGGAACGTATTTTTTGACGTTCTCGGCAAAGCGGAGCAGTGCCAAAAAGCCTTCCGTGCCGTAAACACAGTGACAGATCCTGTCATATTCCTCGGCATTCGGAGTATTCAGACTTATTGAAACGGTGTCAAACAGCCCCTTGAAGTCCGGAGCAGTATCGCGTCCCCAGATAAGGTCGGCGTGACCGTTCGTGTTCATTCGTATCGGGAGCGTGCTCCTGCTTCTTATATGTCGGCAGACTTCGAATATGTCGTAGAGCCGTTCGCTCGGCTCACCGAAGCCGCAGAAAACGATCTCTTTATATTTTTCGCCGCAGTCAAGCGCGGCGTCTATTGCATTATTTATTTCTTCGACCGTGGGCTCGCGCTCAAGCCAGAGATCGCCGTACAGATCTTCGCCGTTTCCGTTTCTGACGCAGAAATCGCATGAGTTCGTACAACGGTTTGTGGTGTTGACGTAGAGTCCATTGTCGCACACGTATGTTATTGTCATATTTAATGATCCTCATTGCCGAAAATACAAAATTATGCTGCCGCGTGAAAATACGGCAGCATAATCTCATTATGTAATACCGATCACTCTGCCTGAGGAGCTCCTACAGGGCAGACTTCGGCACAAGCACCGCATTCAACGCAAGCGTCTGCGTCGATCACGTACTTACCGTCGCCCTCAGTGATGCACGAGTTGGGACATGTGTCCGCGCACGCGCCGCAGCTGATGCAATCGTCAGAAATTTTGTAAGCCATCGAGTTACACCTCCATCTGAAATAAGCATAATTAAGGCGGTTTCCGCATTTACGCGGAAAATATAAGCAGAGTACGGAATACGCCTGCTCCGCCACACGACCATTATAGCATATAAAAATCAAAAAACAACGATTTTTCAAAAAAAATAATTTCTAAATTGTAAATTATTCATTCGCTTCGCGGCGTTTAAGATCGTCGCGGTGATATACGTTTATCACAGTCTCGCCGTCCTTTGTCAATCTGACCTTGCAAAGTCCGGCGAGAGGTTGGGTTTCGCATACCACTCCGGGACCGTCAGGCGTCATGACCGGAGTATCGCATTTCGGAGTGCGGCGTATTTCGTCCTCGTAAGTTTCATATTCATAGCGCAGACAGCACATCAGTCTGCCGCAGGCGCCCGAGATCTTCGCCGAGTTGAGCGACAGTCCCTGCTCTTTTGCCATCTTTATCGAAACCTGAACAAAGTCATTGAGGAAAGATTTACAACAGAAAGGCCTGCCGCAGATGCCGAGTCCGCCGATCAGTTTTGTTTCTTCGCGTATACCTATCTGACGCAGTTCGATACGCGTTTTGAATATGCCGGCAAGATCTTTTACAAGTTCACGAAAGTCGACTCTGGCATCCGAAGTGAAGTAAAAGAGTAATTTTGAATTGTCAAAGGTATATTCGACGTCCACAAGCTTCATATCAAGCCCGCGGAAAGCGATCCGTTCGCTGCATATTTTCATTGCCTCGGCGACGCGTCTGTTATTATCTTCATAATGCGCGGTGTCCTCGGCGGTGGCGGGTCTGACCACCGTTTTAAGCGTTGAGATGATCTCGCGCGCTTTGACGGTGGAGTTCGGAGTCTGTACAAAGCCGTACTCAAGTCCGCGTGAGGTCTCGACTATTACCGTGTCTCCGCGCGACAGCTTAAGCTCGCCCGGGGCGAAGAAATAGATCTTTCCGCCCTGCTTGAATGAAACTCCGACGATCTCGGTGTTCGCTTCGGGATCGTAATCGGTCAGAGAGTCGGACATTCTTGAGTCGGCAGCGTCAAGCTCCTGCGCTGCGGCTTCATCGTGATCTTCGTGCGCGGCATTGCTTTGAGCTTCCGAGGCGGGATTGCCCTGACGGTTGCGCCGCGTGCCGTCAAAGCCGCGGTCGCGGCGATTTTTTCTGAACGGGCGGCGTTCTGCAGCTTCCGTGCGCTCAGCGGTGCCGGAAGCGTTTGCGTCGTCTGCATTGCCGCTGCTGACGGCTTGCGTTTTGGCATTTTTGCGGGGGCGGTTCCTGTAGCCTCCCTCGCCGTTTCGTTCAATGGAAGCGCCGCGCTTGTCGGGCACGGGGGCGTTTGTGCGCTCATTGTCGGCACTGACGGTGCCGTCAGTGTTTTCGGCATTTGCAAAGGGCTTACGAGGCTCGGAATGTTTGCGCACTTCGGAAGGTCTGCGATTGAAATTCCGCGAAGTATTTCCGCTTTGCGGCTTTTTCTTGAAAAATTCAGCCACCACCCGGCTGACGTTATCGTTTGTTTCTTTATTGGGCATTGTATATATCCTTTCGCTGTGAAGCGGTCAGAGCAGGCGCAGGCGCGCTCACCTGCCGCGTAATTTCTTTATTTCCGAAGCAAACGCCGGCAGAACGGTCTGAAGCGCGGCGTTGGTATCAAGCGTTTCGCGGTATTTTGAGCAAAGTGCCGTCGCGTCAAGCAGAAACGAGACCGTACAGCTTGACGACAGCCGTTCGGCGTCCTGCTCATTTATGAAAAAGAGGCGTTCGGGCTCAGCGGCGAGCGTAAGCGCAATACCGTCTCTGAAAGCAAGCGCGAGTCTTTCGAAAAAGACCGCCGTTTCCTCGCGCGAAAGTCCGAGCCCGTACAAATATGCATACAGCTTTGAAGCGGGTGAACGCTTTACCGTAAGCTCGACGAACTCAAGACACTGCCTGTAAACTTCGATCGCGCGCGCGGCGTTTTCAGGCTTAAGATATTCAAGCGCACCTCCGACTGTTCCGCCCGAGAGCATTGCCGCGAGTTCGATCCCGTCGTCGGAGCCTGATCTGTCCGCATAGTTTTCACGCAGGTAGTTTTTCAGCGCCGTGCTTCCGAAAACTTCGGTTTTGAGTGTTCGGGCGCGGCTTCTTACCGTTACGAGCAGAGAGTCCGCGCTCTCGCAAAGCAGAATAAAGACCGCATATTCCGGCGGTTCCTCAAGTACCTTGAGAAAAGCATTCTGCGCTTCGGGCGTCAGTTTGTCGGCGGATTCGATCACATATATTTTGAAAAGGTTATCGTTCGGCGTAATATAGACATCGCTTCTGACAAAGCGGACGGAGTCCACTCCGAGCGAGGCGCGCCCCTCGGTGAGTCCGACGGTTATGAAGTCGGGGGATTCGTCGGCAAGCAGTTTCTTGCAGATCGGGCACTCAAGGCAGGGAGGGGTATGGCTGCAGTTTGCCGAAAGCGCGATCGCTTTTGCAAGCGAGTGTTTGCCTGAGCCGTTTTTGCCTTCAATAATCATTGCATGAGGCAGACGTTTTTTGAATTCGGGGTCGGCAAGCTGACGCTTGATGCTGTCGTTGCCGAAAAAGTCGTAAAAAAGCATGGTTATTACCCGAGTTTGGATTTCCGGCCCGAAATTAGCGGGCCATAACTTTGATCTTGTCAAAGCCTGCGGATATAAGCGCGGAGATCACGCATTTGTCGATGCGCTCCCCCGGGATTATCAGCGGTATTCCCGGCGGATACGGACTCAATTCTTCTGCCGCGATCCTGCCCTCGGCAAGCTCCGATCCGATCGTTTCCTTATCCGAAAACACGGCTGAGCGGATACTTACGGCAGGTTCCGGAATATGCAGATATCGCGGAGGCCGCACGGCGGGCTTTATTTCATGCGTTGCGGTGAACTCGCGCGTGGCTTCGATGAGCCGCCCGAAGTCTGCGGCATTATTCATTACCGACGGTATGAAGACCGTGTAAGTATCGTCGCAGAATTCGCACACTACGCCCCGCTTTGAAAGAAAACTCGAGTATTGTGCGGCGGAGCCTGCGCACTCGGTACAGAACCGGTACGGATCGGAGCGCGCGAATGAGGCGACTCCCATTCCGAGCTTTTTCAGCACGTTCGTTGTTTCCGCTACGGTTTCGCGAAGCTGTGAGAGCCGACGGCACCCGTCGTTTTTCATAAGCTCAAAGGCGGAAAGCACCGAAAGCGAGATGACATACGAGGGGCTTGTTGAAGCGAATAGTCTAAACGCGTCAAGAACACGGCCGCGGTCAAAGTCCATGGTATGAAGCAAGGCTCCGCCGGTCATTGTCGGCAGAGTTTTGTGGTACGAATCGATCACCGCGTTTGCTCCGAGCCGTAACGGATGTGCGTTCGAGCCGTCAAAAAACAGATGTGAGCCGTGCGAGTTGTCGGCGATCACGGGCAGATCCGCACGTTTGCATTTTTCGATGACAGGCGAAAGATCTTCAAGTCTGCCGTAGTAATCGGCAGAGGTCAGTATAAGCCCCGAATAATCAGGATCCGAAAGTGCCGCCTCCAGCGCGGAAAGCTCGATACCGTCTCCGGTGTCGGGGATGAAGCGGACGCCGCATCCGCAGACGGCGAGCGCGTTTATTACCGAGCGGTGCACCTTGCGCGAGCAAAGAAACGGTCGATTTTCCTTAGAGTAAAGATACACGGCGGCGAAGATCGGGAGCGTTGCGCCGTGAGCCGAAATAACGGTGGCTTTAGTACCGTAAAAATCGGTCATGATATCAAGCGCGTCGGCAAAGCCCGACTTCGGAGCGTACAGATCATCCGAGACCTCAAGCTCGGTCAGATCAAGCACGGAAGCTTCGGCAAACATACCGAGCCTGCCTTTGTGTCCGGGCATATGGAATCGGGCGGGGTCAGAGGCGGCGTATGCTTGCACCGACTCAATTATTTTAAACATGCTCATATGACGCGGTCACTGTTCTGAAAACTTAAGCTCGATCGCTTTTTTTATCAACAGATCCACATCGACCGGCACGCCGTGCAAATACACTTCGACTCTGGCAAGCGTTGTGGTCGCGGATTTTTTTGATATAAGTCCGGTTCTGCCCGAAACGCCGAGCTTGTCGCCGCGCTCAAGCTTGTCGCCGGCTTTTACCGAAATCTCACCGAGATGCGCATATACGCTGACAAGTCCCATTCCGTGGTCAAGCGCAACGATATTGCCCGCCAGCTTGTCGCTTCCGGCATAGATCACGACGCCCGAGTTTACTGCGGTGACATCGGAGACCCTCGTGCAGCTGTAGTATACGCCGGGATTTCTGAACATTACGCTGTTTTCGGATATCGTCAGCCGGTCTCCGTAATCGGCGGACTCAAACGTGCCTCGCGGCATACCCGAAATGAAAGTGCCCGAGAAAAGCGGCTCGTTTGAGGTCTGTTCAAAGAACGAGGCGAGCAGCTCTTTGTATGCGGTGACATTTGCTTCCGTGTATATATCATCAAACAGTGTTTTTTCTACGTTGTAGGGGTATTCTGCGGTATATGCACCCGAAACGTCGAGCGTGAACGACGATTCGGACTGACCGTTATACGAGGCGCGTACGGTGTAGCTTCCGGGCTTGACCTCGGGCGAGATCGGGAGCAACGCGTATGCCGCGTTGCCGACCTTATAGAACTTCGGCTCTATGCTGAGGGACGGTTCAAAGCTAAGTCTGATAAGCGACGGATCAACGGCATCGCTGACCGAAACGGTTAAGAGCGAGCCGTTCTGCGCGCTCGGCGAGGAAAGATAGAACACGGGCGGAGTGAGAAAGTCGAGCGAGACTTTATAGCTCGCTTCTCCCCGATAGGTGCGGTCATCGGATTCATACCATTTTGCGTTTATCACGGCTTCAAGCGCCTTGCCGCTGAAGTCGTAATTCGCGAGATTATAATAGTAATCGTCAAAGAGCGTTTCATCTCCGGAAGTCAGTTTTATCGAGACGGTGTCCGGTTCAAGCGAGAAAGAAAGCACGGGCGCGCCGTACGACTCGACCGAAGTTTCATTACCGTTTTCGGTTGATACCAGACCGGGATAAAAGGCGTTTTCCGCGCCTCTGTATTCCCATGACATTGAACTCGGGAGCAATTCCGACGAGTTGATAAGCAAGCTCGGGGCGCTTGAGTCGGAATAAACGCTGCGCGCCGCGGGAAGCTTAAGGAATTCAAGCGCATAGTCGGCGCTGATCTTGAAAGCCGCGCCGTCGGCGTCGGTATAATAAGCGTCGCTCGGTTGCTTGGAAAAATAGTATTTGTATTCGGTAGCTTTGTCGAAGCTGTAAAAGGTGAAGAGATAGTACGGATCGTCAAGCAAAGGCTCGGGAAGCGCAAGCTGTCTCTCGGAGTTTTTGTTCATTTCAAGCACAAAGGCGATAAAGTCCCCGCCGTCGGTCTTGGAATACGAAAAAGACTCGCCGTTGGGAGCGCTCAGACTCAGACTTTCAACCGTGCTTTCGGTGACCGGAACCTTTTGTGAAGTGAAGTAAGCGCCGAGGGCGATATATGTCGGTATAAATGCAATAAGTACGCATATTACTATAATCGAAGCTTTTTTCATCGTTATTTTACCCCGTCATGTCGTATAAGACCGTATTCGATATCGAAAATCGGCCGTACGTTTAAATTATAACACAATTTATTTCGGATTTCAACATTTATTTTAAACAATATATCCCGACTTGCGGGACAGGCGGTATGGGCGGCGGTTTTAAATGTAAAAAAATAAAAAAATATGCTTAAACTATTGATTTTTTCATGGGAATATATTACAATTACAGGAAACGGGCGGAAATATGAAAACGCTTTGACCGTCCGCCCGGTATACGTTTGGATCATTACCGACTGACCCGCGGCGGTATTTTGCCGCAACAGACGGTTTGTATACATTATTACAGATTATGACTGCACAGCGCGAAGGCTTTGCCTTGATTGAACGAAGTCTCGGGCTTCGCGCCGTAATTTCTGCGTCGGCAGATCCGACGCGTAAATTACAGATTATTTTTGGGGTCGGCTACGCCGACATGGAGA
>DHJP01000054.1:1385-2294 GCA_002404395.1 Clostridiales bacterium UBA4717 | reverse complement strand
GACGCGCCCGGAATGAACGCCTGCGTTCGCAGCGTTGTACTCTCGGCACTTTCCGAGGGTATTGAGGTAATGGGAATATATAAAGGTTATACCGGACTTATCAGCGGTGAGGTCAAAACCCTTACGACTGCCGATGTCAACGGGATCATTGATGACAGCGGTACGATCCTCTATTCGGACCGTTGCCCCGAATTCAAGACCGAGGAGGGTATGGCAAAGGCGATAGATACTTGCCGCAGACTCGGGATCGACGGAATCGTGGCGATCGGCGGAGACGGAACCTTCCGCGGCGCTACCGACCTTTCCGTGCGCGGTATTCCGACTATCGGCGTGCCCGGCACGATCGACAACGATATTACTTCCACCGATTATACGATCGGATTTGACACTGCTATGAATACCACCATGCGTATGATCGACAATCTGCGCGACACCTGCGAGTCGCACGCCAGATGCGACGTGGTCGAAGCGATGGGCAGAAATGCCGGCTGGATCGCGCTTGAGTCGGGCATTGCAACGGGAGCCGTGGCGATCGCTATCGGAGAAACTCCGTTTGACGCGGATGCCGCGATCGAGCGCATCAAGCGTCAGAGAGCCGCAGGCCACAGAAGCTTCATCGTGGTCGTTTCCGAAACTTTCGGCGGCGATTTCTCCGAAGGACTTGCAAAGCGCATAATGGACGAGACCGGCGTAGAAACCAAATTTGCGCGTTTTGCGCATATCGTTCGCGGCGGTTCGCCTACACTCCGCGATCGGCTTGCCGCAACGAGAATGGGTAAATTTGCGGTCGATCTGCTGCTTGACGGCAAGAGCGACCTTGTAGTATGCGAACGCCGCGGCGAGATCGTCGCTACCGAGATCAAGTTTGCGCTTATAGTTGACAGAATGTTCAAGAAGAAGCTCAAGGAC
>DHJP01000054.1:0-1348 GCA_002404395.1 Clostridiales bacterium UBA4717 | reverse complement strand
GACGGCGACCTCGACTCGTTCTGCGCGCCCGAAATCGAAAAGATGAAGCGTATCTGTGCGGAAAGACAGGACAGATACGATGATCTTATGAGCACGGCGCTGCTCATGGCAAAGAACTGATAATGTCCGAGGCGCTTATAACCGTCAAGAATGCGGCGATCGTTTATGAGGACAGGCTTTTATGTTCGGAGCTTGATTTTGAAGTGAGCGACGGTATGTGCCTTGCCATAGTCGGCGGGGGCGGCAGCGGAAAGAGCACTCTGCTTCGCGTGCTTTACGGACTTGAAAAGCCGGTGCGCGGCAGTATAGAGTATCTGCCCGGGCTTACGCGGCGCGAAATGGGCTTTTTGCCGCAGATAAGTCAGGTGAGAGGAAATTTGACCGTACGCGACGTGGTGCTTTCAGGCTGCCTTAACCGAGGCAGACTGCCGTTTTTTACCAAAGCTGACAGACAGATACTGTCCGAGCGGCTCAGACTTGTCGGGATTGAGGATATAGCTTCGCGTAAATTTGCGGGGCTTTCCGGGGGTATGCGTCAGAAAGTATTGCTTGCGCGTGCGCTTTGCGCCGCGAAAAAGCTGCTGTTCCTTGACGAGCCTACATACGGACTCGACAGACAGACGGCAGCGGACATACGCGAGCTTGCCGGGACTATCGCGATGGCGGGTATGCCGGTGGTGTTTACTTCGGCTGACACCGAATCGGTGCTCTCTCTCGCGACCCATGTGCTTCATCTGTCCGATACGCCGCTGTTTTTCGGCGCGCTTGACGAATATCTCAAAACTCCTGTCGGCAGATTTTTTGAAGCAGGCAGGATCATATAATGTAAAATAAAAGCTCCGATAAAGTCTGCAGTGTGACTTTGTCGGAGTTTTTGATCTTCATGCTGACTCAGTGCTGATGGGCTTGATCGAATTACCTCGCAAGCTCATGTGTATACGACCTGCTTTTTTCTGCGGCGGTATGCCGCATTTTCGTGCGAAGCCGAAATTCCGACCTGTGCGGTACTAAGCCTTCGCGGCGGCGTTTGCGATCTTCGCAAAGTCCTCAAGCGAGAGTTTTTCGCCGCGTACGGTCGGTTCAATGCCTGCGGAGTCAAGCACGGCGTTTATTTCCTCTCGCGAAAGTCCGCCGAGCTCACCCGTCAGCGAGTTGAGCAGGGTCTTGCGGCGTTTGGCAAACGCTCCGCGTATCACTGCAAACAGCATTGCCTCGTCTTTGACATCGACGGGCGGCGTGTCATAAAGCTGTATCCGCATTACGGTTGAATCGACTTTGGGCGCGGGCATAAAGCAGCCGGCTGAAACATTGAAGCATTTTTCGGCTTTCCCGAAGTATGCGACCGCTG
>DHJP01000030.1 GCA_002404395.1 Clostridiales bacterium UBA4717 | reverse complement strand
ATCCCGCCGACGAAACCCGGTTGTCCGTGCAAATCCCGCCGGCGAAACCCGGTTGTCCGTGCAAAACGCTGCGCGTTTTGCAACTCAGGTGAAGCCCTTCGGGCTTCTCCTGATCTAAATAGCGTACTTTTTCTTGTAAACTTCGTAAAGCGAATCAAATTCCGCCGAATCATGCTTCACCTTGTCAAGGTATGCATGAGAATCAAAGTTGTTGTTCTTGAGATCGATCACACATACCGCAATGTTTGAAGCGTGATCGGCAATGCGCTCAAGATTCGTAAGCAGATCGGTGAGCACGAAGCCCTGCTCGATCGTACATTCGCCGTTTTTCAAACGTTCAATGTGCCGACGCTTGATACGATCCTTGAGCTTGTCCACCACCTGCTCAAGCGGCTCAACAAGCGCCGCAGTCTCCACATTTTCATTTTCATATGCGTCGATCGCCAGCTTAAGTGCCTCGCTCACCGCGCCGCGTATCGCCGCAAGCTCTTTCTTGGCATTATCCGAAAAGTTAAGCTTCTTGTCATGTAACTCGACCGCCGACTCGCAAATGTTCTTGGCATGGTCGCTTATACGCTCAAAGTCGCCGATAAGATGCAAGAGCATCGACACCTCGGAAGCGTCGGCTTTGCTGATGTCGATCGCCGAAAGCTTCACGAGATACGTTCCGAGCGAGTCCTCGTATTTGTCAACGCGGTTTTCGCCGTCGACCACATACGCGACGCCCTCCTCAGTGTAATTGTCAAGTAAATCAAGCGAACGCAGTACAAGCTCGTTTGAAAGTCTGCCCATCGTAGTCGTGCTTTCCCTTGCGGAAGCGACCGCGATCGGAGGAGTCGCAAACAAACGCTCGTCGGGCAGATTCAGCTCGTCGCCGCCCTTTCCGTCGCGCACTATAAGCCGCGCCAGCTTTTCAAGCAGTCCCGACGCCGGCATCAACAGCGCAAGCGCCGCGATCTTGAAGGTCGTATGCACGATCGCCACGCCGAGCGGACTTGCCGCCATATCCACAAACGCAAAGTCAAAGAAAAAGTCGGCAATATAGAAAAGCGGAAGCAATATCAGCGTCGCGATTATATTAAAGCTGAGATGCACGACCGCCGCGCGGCGCGCGTTCTTGGACGCGCCGATCGACGATATCATCGCCGATACGCAGGTACCGATATTCTGCCCCATAACGATCGGCACGACCGCGCTGTAATGTATGGTCCCCGAAAGCGTGAGCGCTTGGAGAATACCGACCGAAGCCGAGGACGATTGGATTATCGCCGTCAGGACCGTACCGACGATAACGCCGAGCACGGGATTTGAAAACATTACAAACAAACGTTGGAACTGCTCGGTGCTCGATATCGGTTCGACCGCTGCGGACATGATATCCATACCGGTCATGAGTATCGCAAAGCCGATAAGTATAAGCGCCGTATCGCGCGTTTTCTGGCGCTTTACAAACATGATTATAATTATGCCGATAAACGCAAGTATCGGGGTAAACGAGCTGGGCTTCAACAGCTGTAAGATAAAGCTTTCACCGGTGATCTGCGAGGAAGAAAGCAGCCATGCCGTCACCGAGGTGCCGAGGTTGGCGCCCATAATAACGCCGATCGACTGCTTGAGCGTCATGATCCCCGAGTTGACAAAGCCGACCACCATAACCGTTGTCGCCGACGAGGACTGAATGACCGCGGTTATACCGAGTCCGAGCAAAAAACCCGAAAACGTATTTTTCGTAAGCTTGGCAAGTATCTCCTTGAGCCGGCTGCCGGCACGCTTTTCAAGCGCACTGCCCATCAGATTCATTCCGTACAGGAAAAACGCCAGACCGCCGAGCAGCTTAAACACATCGAACAAATAATCAAATTTCATTTCAAGATCCAATCCCGGCGCAGCCGGTCGCGCGATACTTTTCTTAATATTTTCTTTTCTTCTCTTCACATCTCGTCCTAAAGCGGACGGGCAGAGCGAACTCCCACACTCTACCAATTGTACATTGTATATGAACTTTTTGAACTCAATGTTAAGCCAAAAACAATATTTTTTGAACGTGATCGCGCATAAAAAAATCCGCCCGAAGCCGACAGGCTCAGGCGGAAATTTCAGTAAATTATTCGGCGTCAGCTTCGGGGGATTCAAACTCGACCGAGCAGTCATCCGAACCGCAGTCAAAATCGTCGTCAAGCGACCATTCGTCAGCATCGTCAAAATCAATAAAACGCTTCTTGGCAGGTCTTCTTTCGGAAATCTTGTATTTGTCGCAGAATCTCTTTACCGCGCACAGTACAGCGGCGGCAAGCAGAATAGCCCCGGCAATAACACAGATTGTACGAATTATATTACATCTTTCCTCGTTTCTCTTCATTTTCAAAGCCTCCGATCCGTATTTTGTTCAAAACTCAGGCGCTTACGCCCTATGTTGTTATTATTATACCACAATTCGGATAAAATGCAACTGTTTTTTTGTAAAGATAGTGTGAATCACAATTTGGCGATTCATGATTTTAATAAAAAAGATAAATTA
>DHJP01000102.1 GCA_002404395.1 Clostridiales bacterium UBA4717 | reverse complement strand
GAAGCTATGTCCGTTTCGCCTACCGTCGCCCTTCCGCCGCCGCACGCGGTGAGCGTGAGCGAAGTGGTGTTTGCCGTCTTGATCGCAAATTCATAATCATTCGCATCATCAAGATTATCGAAGAACGCCACATAAAGCACGTCATAGTAGTCGCCGCTTGAGATCTCAAGCCTATCTCCGCCGTAAATCTTCATTGCAATTTCGGACATATAGCTTTGACAGTTTGCTTCAAATACGCTCTTACCGTCTGCACTCAGAATATTCTGACCGCCCGTAACCATCGAAAGGTCAAAAACAAATGATTGCCAAGTACCGTCAAGCGTCTGAACGGGATTGCCTGCCGTATTTGTCCAAAGACGGGTCGCTCTGCCGTCGGTGTACGGCATGGGATTAAAATTACATTTGTTGTTCTCGGTGTTTTTAAGCACCCCGCGGTAACCGATCTTGACATACCGATTATCCGTAAGCTTAAATTCGTCCGGGAACAAATCCTTATCAAAAACGGTATATACGCGCGTATTATCACCGGTATATCCTGCCCCGAGCGTTCCGTCACTATTGTATCCTTTTCCGGGATTTGCAACAAAGTGCCAATACCTGTTGCCGGCAACATCTTCGGATACCGAAGTTGGGAGCACTATTCCGTAGTCTGCTCTCCCGCTGTGTATTTTTGGCGTTATACGGTCAGCATCAAACAATACTGTCGGCGTGATCTTGCGCTCGAAAACTGCTTCAACTATCGTATCATATGCAATCAAAGTACCTTCGGCAAGGCTCCATTCCTTAAACTCTGCGCCCTCTGTTTCGGGAGTCTCCGAAGGATAGGTGAGCAGATCGCCCGGCTTGCAGTAAACCTTTGCAAACTCAACACCGTCTGACATATAAGTAACGCTTATTTTGCGCGTTGTGAAATCATATGCTTCGGCATCTGCGGCATTATCAAAAAATGCCGCATAAAGCACGTCGTAGCAATCGTCGACTTTGATATCATAGCCGTTGCCGCCGTATATCTTGAATGAAAGCTTATCCGGATATGTATTAAAATATTTATCCGAAATATTTTCATTCGTATCTTTAAAGCTGCCTCCGTCATTTCCGCCGTCGATCTTCCCGAGATCGAATACAAATGATTGCCAAGTGCCGTCAAGTGTTTGCACCGGAAGCTCGGCAAACTGATTTGTCCAAAGTCTCGGACTGCCGTCTGTATGAGGAAAAACATTTATATCGCATATACCGTTGTTTGTATTTGAAAGTTTTGCACGATAGCCAAGCTTTACATATCTGTTTTCGTCAAGAGTAAAGCCCTCCGGAAATTTATTCGGATCAAATACCGTGATAACTCTCGTGTTGTCAAGCGACCTTTCCGCTTTAGTCGGATCGGCGGCAAAATGCCAATATCTGTTGCCGTCGGTATCGATCGAAAGCTCAAGCGGTTTGATTATACCGTACCGATCGGAATCGTTGGTCACCGCAGGTTGTATGTCGTTCGCGGTAAAAAGCACGGTGGGAACTATCGCTTTGTTGAATTCGGCACTTACGGTTATATCCGTTGTAAGTACGATCCCATCCTCAGTATCCCAACCAATAAACTCGGCAGCTTCAGATACCGGTACAAGCTTCGGCAGCTTCAATTTGTCCCCGATCTTGTAGGTCTGCGTCAAGAAGACCTCGTTTCCTGCCATATAAGTCACAGTAAGGCGGTCATCCGTAAATTCATAATTTTCCGCATCCCGTTCGGTTTCAAAGAACGCGATATACAACAGATCAAAGCTGTCACCCGCTGACATAACATAGCCGTCGCCGCCGTAAGGTTTGAGTAACATCGAATTCAGGTAGCTTTGGCAGTTTGCCTCAAACACCGAAAACCCGTCAATCGACTTTATACCCGCGTCACCGCCGTTAACCTGTGATATGTCATATATAAAGCTTTGCCACGAACCGTTTTCGACAAGCGCCGGATCACTTGCGGAATTACGAAGCCATAAACGCTTACCGTTCAGCAAAGCATCCTCGCCGTTATAATGAGGCTTTGGATTTATTCGGCAGATCGCGCTTGAACTTTTCTGAACGGCACGGTATCCAACCTTTATATACGGGTATGCGGTAAGTGCAAAACCGTCTCCGAATTTTGCAGGATCGAATGTCGCTTCAATGTATGTAAAGTCATTCGTCAAGGTCTCAGGCGTTCCCTCAAAATGATGATAACTCTGCCCGCTTGTTTCATCACTGTATTTTCCGAGATAATTATAGGCTCCGCGACTGTTTACCGTGCAGGTAAGCTCGTTTGCTTTAAACAATGCCGCCGGAGTAACGCGCTCGCCTTTTCCTACCGTGACCGTACACTTCGCGCTCTTTTTACCGTCGAACGCCGAAGCGCAGATCGTTGCACTGCCGTCGGCAAGTGCCGTGACGTTGCCGAACTCATCAACCCGCGCCACCGCAGTATTGTCGCTCACCCAGACCACTTCTGTGTCATCCGAAGCCTGTGCCGTTACCGTCGCGGTCAGTTTCTCAATATCGCCCGCAGTCATTTCAAGCTTGATTCGGTCAAGCGTGATCGCCCCGACATTTGCCTCACGACTTTCATATGCGGCAAAATTCATTATATTCGGCCAAACGTTTCCTCCGGGTTTAAGCTTGCTGACCTTAATAAATCTCGCGGATACGGGAAATTCGGTGCGAACGGTTATTTCATTTCCGCTCACATTATAGTCGCCGATGTCAAACCAATCGTCGATACCGTTATATCCACCCTGCAAAGTAAATGCATAAGTCCTGTTGGACCATGCGTAATATTCAAAATCAATGTGAAATTCTTCAAGTTCGTACGTGTCGCCGAGATCGACCCACCATTCGCCGCCGTCGGGCACATTGCTCGGGTTGGCGCACCATTGATCTTTATGAGTATTGTTTTCGTAAAGAATATCGTTGTTGGCTTTGGTTGCCGGTTGGTTATTCGGCCCTTCCGCAAAGGTTCGCACCTCGTGGTTTGCGTATGCAGGTTTGTTGTACGCAAGATTATAGGTATTTCCGCTTCCGCTTATCTCCGCGATCGACGGCGCTTCGCTTCCGGACAAAAATGTAATCAATATAAATCTGCCGTCAAGTCCGAGCCCTATATCTCCGAGGGCGGAATCGGCAGCCGAAAACACGGTTTCGGACTCGTCCCAAATTGCAGAATCCAAGTCCGAAGCGTCCGAAGAAACCGCGATGGTATAAGTATATTTCGCATTTGCCGAAGCCGATCTAAGCAGTATATTGCCGATGCGGTATTTTGCGCCGAGATCAATACGGAAACTCTGAGGAAATTTATCGCTTCCCGTCCATGCGCTTGAGATATCGGTATCTACCGCATAATACGGATCGCTGTCAGCAGCACTGTCGCTTGCCAAAGTCAGTTTCTTTGCAAAAATGTTCTCGGTATGTATGCCGTAATCTGCTTCAAACACAAAACGGTCGATCGCAATATCACTTCCGGGCATTGCGGCTATGTCAAGCGAATGTTTGCCGACAAGCGCCTTCGACAGGCTCAATTCGTACAACCCAAACCCATCGCCCTTGCCGAAAGTCCCCGAATACACCTCGTCTCCGTCCGCTGCAATGCGAAGCTGGCTTGCTTCATTAAGCACTGAAGCGTAAAGCTTTATAACCGACGTGCCCGCGTCGCCGAAATCAATGCTGTCAAACGACATTGAATCATTATGCGCGAGTCTGACGACCGTAATACTGCTGCCGTCCTTATCGTTCATCTCACATTTTATACCGTATTCGGAAACCGCATCCTTGACAAGCGTATTGCAGTTTTCCGCTTCAATAGTTTCAAACGCCGGATATGACGCAGGTAAAAATTCAAAAGATTCTACAACCGCTTCGCCGTCAAACACGAAATAAAGCTCGTGATTTCCGAAAACAAGCGGTATCTTCTCTGTCAGATCAACGATGCCGGGCTCGATAAGAAAATCGGCAAGCAATCTGCCGTCCTCCGACATATCATATAGCCGTACTCCGACTTCTGTTTCGACAGTTGCCTTAAATCTGAGCGCGATCGCCCCATCATTTCCGAAAGCGGCATATTTATAAACAAGTGCACTTCCCTTTTTCACAAGAACCGAATCGCCGTTGGGCTCAGTTTCGCCGACACATAAATCATATTCCGTAGCAAGAACAGTCTTATACGGGTCAAGCACCGTCTGCGAAGAAAAATCACATTCCGTAAATCTGATACTGTAGAGCGAACCTTCTCCGTTGATTCTGGTAACCGCATATATATCGTGAATACCGCGGATATTCGGGAAAGTAACCTTGTAATCACCGCTGACCGCTTCGCTCAGTTCGATTATTTTTATTATTTCTCCCTTAGGAGAACCTTCGCGCAGTTCGATCTTGGAATTTGCCGGCAACGGAGTACCGCCGTACTTGGTTCCCGAAGTGATTATCAGCTCTGAAGCGCCGTAAATACCGAAGTCTACATTTTCGAAGCCGAGGTAATCGCCGTTTTTCAAGGGTGAAACAAACATATCCTCGGTTTTCTGTCCGACAAGCGTAGGTCCGTTGCTCTTGGTATCAAAATCACGCGCATATATAGCAGCATACGGATTCTTCGGGACCGACGCTATACCGTTTGTGTCAAATACAATATTTCCGTATACCTGCGGATATTTGCCTCCGTTCGTGACCGAAGCGGTAAGCGTGAATTCTCCGCCGCCGAGTGCCTTGACCGTTACCGTGCCCGCCTTATCGTTTGACACAAGCTTTCCGTTGCTTCCGTCTATCGACCAGGCGATATCGCTTTCGGCTACACCGTTGCCCTCGGGAAGCAGCGTCGCCTTAACCGTCGCCGCAGGCGCCTCCGCGCTCAGCGTCTTCGAACCTTCGACTACCTCAAGCTTTATCTTGTTGACCGGAGTGAAGTTTGCTTCCTGCCCGCTTATTTCTATCGTCTTTTCCGCGTACACTCCCGATCCGTCCGCCGCGCTCGCTCTTACTGTCACGCTTCCGTTATATCTTGCCGTAAGCTTGCCCGTTTCGTCTATTTCGGCATTACCGTTTGTCACGCTGTAGTTTATCTTCTTAAAGCTTGCGTTTGCCGGCGTTACGCTTGCCGTAAGTGTAAGCGTACCCGCTTTTTCGGATATCCCGTCCGACCCGCCGAGCACTATCCCCGTGACCTTTACGTCCTCGCTCTGCCCGCTTACCGTAAAAGTCTTGCTGTCGCTCACACCAGTGCCGTCAAGCGCGCTCACCGTTACTTTTACACTGCCGTTTCCGAGCGCCTTCAATACTCCGTATTCGTCTATGTACGCGACGCTCGGGTCATCCACGCTGTACTTTACTCTCGGATAATCCGCTTCCGCCGGCTCTATCGCAGTCGTCAGCTTAAGCGTACCGTTGTCGCTTGTGATACTTCCGCTTCCGTCTATCGAACCGAGCGTCAGCTTTGTGAGTTTTGCTTTATGCTCCGCTTTTATCGTAAGCGGTGTTGCCGAGCTGATATTATACGACTCCGCCTTTATAGTGATATCTCCCTCGGTTCCGTCCGACATTATTACTGCCACGACCTTACCCGAGAATGCTTTTCTCTCGGTGCTTATATACTTATCGTAATCGGTGGAGTCTCCGTTATCGACTCCTACAAGCTTTCCCGCTCCGCTTACGGTAAACTTCACATTGTTTCTTGCTGTCGCTACAAAATTCCCCTCTTCATCAACTATGCTTGCCGTCACGTACACAAGATCGCGTCCGTCGGCTGTGATCTCACTCTTGTCGGCTTCGAGCACTACCCTTGCAGGTGCTCCGAAGCTTTTTATTTCGTCTGTCGCTGTGATATTTCCCTCTGCGTCATATGCTTTTGCGATCAGACTGCCCTCGGCATAAGCTACTTTCCACTCATAGTGCAATACCTCGGCGGTATCCATATCTACATACTGCTTGCCGAGCGAAGTTTCGCTTTCGCTTCCCTTTGCTTTGAAGAACAGCTCCACTGACGCGGCATTTGAATATGCATACACATCTATCGTTTCGCCTACGGAATCGTCAAAACTCGGCAGCAAATGTACCATGGGCGTTTCGGTCCACACGCTTTGATAGAAGTAATAACTGTCCTTTTCAAGCCCTGCCGTATCTATTATACCGAAATAAGAATTTTTGTTCAGGTACGGCTGCGGCTCGCCTAAATAATCATATCCCGTCCAGACAAAACTGCCGACGAGGTACGGTCTGTCACGTTCGATAAGATACTGCTGTTCGGGAGATTTGCCCCATGAAACGTAACTGTTGCCGTATGCAGATGCCTGATTGTCGTCATGAGTCGGCGACGGACGATCGGCAGGAGTATGATATATTCCGCGGCTTGCTACCGCTGACGCGGTTTCGGTAGCTATCATAGGCTTACCGTATGCGTTATGGTGCTGATCAAGCATATCCGCGCGCGGATAATTATATCCGAACGCGTCAAGCGTATCGGATGCAAGCTTAAGCGCGTATCCGCTCATTGAGTTGCTTGCCACGGTAATATATGCGTTTTTCTGAGGATCTTCGCTCTCGACCTGCTTATAAAGCGCTTGACCCACTTTATATCCGGCTTCGGTCTTTGAGCTTGCCACTTCGTTTCCGAAGCTCCAAAGCACGACTGACGGGTGATTGCGGTCACGGCGTATCCAATTGCGAAGCTCTACTTCCGACCATTTAAGCTCGCCTATTGCCGTCGCTTTCGGCGAAAGGCTCAGATCTTGGTCGGCAAGTTCATTGAAGTAGGCGCCTTCTTCCCATCTGACTATACCCTCATCATACAAAAGTATACCCATTTCATCGCATAACTCTACCCACATCGGATCGCACTGATTATGTGCGGTCCTTATCGCGTTCACGCCCATTTTCTTGAGTTTTTCAAAGCGCGCTTTTACTCCGGCATAATTCTGTGCTCCGCCGAGCACTCCGAGATCGGAGTGCAGGCAGACGCCGCGCATCGTCACTTTTTCACCGTTTAAGTAAAAACCGTCCCCATCCATGCGTATGCTGCGGAAACCGAAAGTACCGGTATAGGTGTCTGTGATCTTGCCGTCCGATATGATCTCGGTCTTCATGGTATAAAGATAGGGCGAGTCAAGCTCCCAAAGCAAAGCGTTTGTTACCGTAAGCTCCTGCGTATCGGTCACGACTGCACCCGCTCCGACTGTGACGGTCGCGCTTTCCGAGGTCGCAACCGCCTTTCCGT
>DHJP01000016.1:13278-13542 GCA_002404395.1 Clostridiales bacterium UBA4717 | reverse complement strand
CTATAACATCACATAACCATTTTTTATACTCTTCACCATTAAGATTACCATACTTTTTTGCTCTGTTTAACGGAAACGGAGGTGATGTAAATATCATCTGTATTTTGTTAGCGTAATGTGGAAGTAAATACTGTGTGTTCACTACTTCACATTTTTCGTTGATGCAGATTCCATACTCTGTTCTATAGCGTCTCCATTTATTTTGAGGAATTATCATATTTTTTCCTCCATATCAACTATCTCTACAATATCATCCATAGTACA
>DHJP01000016.1:8492-13213 GCA_002404395.1 Clostridiales bacterium UBA4717 | reverse complement strand
CTGCTGACAACGGCGCCGTCTTTGCCCATCTTTGTAATGGTTGCGATGCTGATGCCGGCTTTTTCGGCGAGCTCTTTCTTTTTCATATCACGGTCGATCAGAAGCTTGAACAATTTTTTATAGCTTGCGGCCATTGCATTACACCTCATAGATAGTTATAGTTAGTACATTGTATTACTAGTGGCAATTATATCACAATCTCTGACGAACTTCAACAGTTTTCGGCATAGAAATACTGCGATTTCAGCGTTTTTTAAATGGTTGCGTTGATATTTTCATATATTTGATGTATAATGAATGTGCTTTAAGAACATTGAAACTTTAAGGAGATATAGTATGAGATATTGCGACTTTATCAATCAAACAATTTCTCATGAGAACGGAATTGATTGGAACTATTACAGAAATGATATAGCAACTACAGACATCTTTTGTGGCGAAGTTTCAAGTGAATTTATAAAACAATATTTTGAAAACGGCGAAAAAGCACTGCCCTTGCTTCTTAACCCGGAAACAGCCGATAGATTTATAACTAATTATTTTACAGCCGGCAGGAAAGAATCTGTGCTATCGTATCGTTTTGAAGGGCAATATCAACTGCCTGCGGAAAGAGCGATACATACTGTTTCGGGTTTCTTTTTAGGATTGCTCATCGAGAATTGTATTAATAGTTTTACACCGCTTTCCCTTGTAAGTGTAAATCATTTTCCGCTTGCATATCTATGGTTCTTAACGTATTTGTATCATGATTACGGATATAGCGTTACAGAGAAAGAAGATTGCACTATACAATATCCACAACGAGCTCCTATTCCAGATCAAAGATATACTCACTACAAGTATTGCCATCCAGGAGAATATCAAGCCCTTAAAGAAATCAAAAGGAAATTGGGCATAAATTTGTCGCCGTTTTCTCAATTAGGCGCATTCTCCTTTTCTCTTTCAGGACGAAACAATACTCCTAATTTGGAGCATGCTCTGCTTATGGAATTAACTCAGCGAAACAACACAGTTTCCGGTTATCCTAAATTGCGTTTTTCAAATGGTAGCAAAATTGCCGAACATCAATATCCAAGTCGAATCATCACAAGATATATGAATTATTGCATCAATGAACGAAAACGTGTAGACCACGGGATAGTTGGCGGATTGCTTTTTTACGATAGAATGATAAAAAACTATATGCTGGCCTATATTTCTTCGCTGAATGAAGAAAATGTTATGAAAAACCTCAGTGATTTTTACTATCGAAATCGACATTTTTGCAGTGAACAACTCACCATCTTCTCATATATATCTGATTGCATTTTATCGCACAACATTTTTAAACAATCAGATGAAACACGTGATCTTTACGAAAAATATAAATTATTCGACTTGCTGGAAGAGAATTTCAAAAAGATATCCTATGAGTCTAATCCCTTGCTTTACATTCTCGGAGTTTCCGACACAATAGAACCAATAAAAGTATACCAGAAACACAATAAAAGTCTCTCGGCACAAGTAATTGCCGATGCAATTAATATAGAATATATTCCGGGGACACGGTCGTTATCTTTTTCAAGTGTCTCAAAAATAATTGATATAAGCCTATTGTATCAAAATGCAAAAGGGTTAATGGATTGGACATCTGCCGAGTGTTCTGAATTAACAAATGGATCGTTTACCTTAAGAATTTAATTCGGCTTTTATTCAAACCTTTTTTCTTTGTCTACTGCGGTGCAAATTTTTACATGAATCAGGGGTTGTTCAGAGTTATAATAATAACCGTATAAAAAGCAATCGCCTCTCGAGTGATAACGAAAGGCGTGTAGTGTGTATTATTCTGCGAAAATTGCTGTTGACCACATAACAGACCACCTACCGTTTTGGAGCACTCGGAAACAGTGGACATAAGAGCACCGAAGAGTGCGGTTTTCCGAGCGAAAAGGGGCGGAAATGCCTAAAAATAAGCGGAGAGTATCAACCAGACTGCGTTTGGGACTTCGATGCCGCAGGTTCGAATCCTGTCACTCCGACCATATCGAGTGTTCATAACAAAATTCAATTATGGACACTCGTTCACTTTGCTTCTTATTTTTTGTTTGGTGCTTAGATTTGAAAGCCTTGACACTGCTGAAGTATTTTCTCTCAGTTTCAGCGCGCTGGAACTCGTAATTTCCTTTATAGAACTTACCGGAGGTATGAATATGGATGCAAATATTGTGGTGGGAATCGGTTGTTATGGGGGAAGACCTGGCAATAGGGTCATTGCAATCAAACGGAAGCCATACCGAATAAAAATCTGAAGATAAACCGAAGTGGGTTCGATTCCCACACCTCCACCAAATCGCGGAATTCCGCGAAGCCACAGAGTGCAGTGCTCTGCGGCTTTTGCTTTACAAGGGTTGAAATCAAGATTAAACATTCTATCGATATTCTTTGCCTACTGCACTGCAATTTTTAAGGGACTGACCGCATATTTCGGCTATGCCGAAATGGGTCAGCCCTTATTTGTCGCCTTCTCTCCCACCTTAGTTTCCGCAATCTCCTTTTTCATCTCTGCAATCAGCACCTTGAGCTTTTCCTCGCACTCCTCCCGTGTGGTAGCGTAGATATTCTTGGCGATTCGTTTTCCGTTCACGCGTGGGGAGAACCTGCCCTCGTAGAGGTGGTCGTTTATCATCGTCACGCAACCCGTACCGGGCTTGCGTATCTTGCCCTTATACGGCTCAAATTTCGGCTCTGTCGGCGGATTGTCTGCTTCATTGTCACTTATCCCATCCGTCGCGGTCGACTTCGGAATGGGTGTACCCGCTCCCGCAATCTCTCGGTCAATTCTTGCCGTCGCTGTTGCATCGTGTCGGTGATACGCGTATATATATTAAACGCTGCATTTATATCACATATTATTTTAGATTATTGCAGTAATCCGATTATTAAACAAACAAGCGGAAGTTGCATACCTTTCGGTATCAACACCCGCTTGTTCTTTTAGTATAATCTACTGACTGCACGCTTTTATTGACCTGAAATTTCGCTGACCTCTTTAAAATATTGATCAAAGTCAAGTGTCTTTCCGCGAATGTTCAAAGCCGCTTCGATTTTTGACACAACCGCTTCGGTTATCAGGCGAGTGCCGTCTTTGGTGTAGTAATGCGTTTTGTCAGAATGATACTCCGACGGAACATTTTGCAAAAGCGTGTACAGATCATTTATTGCGCCGCCGTGTTTTTCGACGACTTCGCGCGCTATATCGTTATATACCTCTGTGTCTTTATTATACCGTCTGTAGTAGCTTTTGAAGGTTCCCTCCCTGCTTTGCGACTTATCGGCTTCGGTCTCCAATACCGGAGTGGAGGTGGCAAAAATCATTTTTGCCGTCGGAAACAGCAATTTTATCTCTGCGCATATGCGCTCGAGATTTTCACGGTAGGTCTGCAGAGAAACAAGCGGCATCTGGTCAAGCATGATCAGATCGTCCCACAGTCCCGCATTAAAGTGGATCAGGTCAAGCTCCTTTCCGCAGCCGAGTTCATCAGCCCAGATAGGCAAAAAGCGGAGAACCACGCCCGAAAACATACAATTGTCTTTCGGATAGCACACTTCAGCCACACCGTCAAATGCGGCTTTTACATAACGGTCATATCCCATACGAATAGAATCGCCGATCAACAGTATCTTTTTCATTTTGTACCTCATAGAATAGTTTTTTGTGATTTTAGCACAAGCCGAAGTAACTGTCAATCGATGCCGCAATTTTAAAATAAAAGTGCATATTATTTATTTTTATCCACACCGTCGTTCTGCGGTTTGACCGACGACGCCGCTTTATAGATTTCAAGTGCGCTGAGCACTAACAATACAACCGTCAGAATAGACACTGCCATCGCACGTGTCAGCGGCAGAATACCGAACAGCTTACCGAGCGACGGAAAATACAGAGACATGGCGAAAAACAAAAGCACCAAAACTGCAGTCGCGGCATAAAAGGGATTATATCTGAGTGCAGACGGTAAAAATATGCTCTCTTTTCGCTTTACCTCGGCAAGCACCACCAACTCAAGCAAAGTAAAAGATATAAACGAGCAGGCAGACAGCGCTTCTCCCGAAATATTGTATGACATGAGCGACAGCACGCGCGGCACGAGAATCGTCATTGCAGCCCAAAATACGCCGAACAGCGCCTGACGCAGGAAAAAGCGGGTTCGGTTTGCAAGATCGCGCCGTGCCTGTCCGTAGTCTTCAAGTATGCTTACGCCCGGCTTAGTGAATGCAATCGAAAGAACAGACAGAAAATCGATTATCAGTCCGCCGAATAGTATCTGTATCGGCGTAAGCACCGTATCCTGAGTAAACACTGAATACAGCACAATAAAAAGTCTGGCAAATTCGACCGTCAGAAAATATCCAAGCAGGTTCATCATATTCTTGTAAACAAGCTTGGAGGTCATAATGCTTCGGGAGATCGACAGGATACCGCCCTCATTCTTTCTTCCCTCCGACGGTATGATAACATCGGCTTTGAATCTGAGCGCGTCCGAGTCGGCGCAATCGCCGCTTGATACGCTTTTCAGCACCTGTTTGCCGTTTCTGCCGCGCGCGGCAAAGGATGAGCGCACATATCCAATATCCGCGCATTCCATTACCGAGAGATCCGAAAGGCCGCCGGCACAGTAGCCGACGTTGTATCCGCATTCGGACAGCATCGTGACCGCCTTACGCAGTGAGGCGTTTGAAAG
>DHJP01000016.1:1083-8454 GCA_002404395.1 Clostridiales bacterium UBA4717 | reverse complement strand
GCCACGCGCATTTGATCCGGCGTCATACCCGAAAAAACCGCTTCGGTAAGCACGTCACGCTCATCATTGCAAATGCCGAGCGAGGCAGCAGCTGCCATATCCTCCTGACTTCCGCCCGCTGAATTGAGAACCACCTTAATGCCCGAGCGAATGAGGCGATCTACGGTCAGTGCCGCACCTTCAAACATCGGCGCTTTTACCGCGACCAATCCGATCAGAGTAAGCTTTGAATCGCGTCTTATCACAGCGTGGATCCCGTTTTTCAGTCTGCCCACGTCGGTTTCGCATACAGCGATCGCAAGTACGCCTGCATTTGTTTTGGAGTATCGGGTTGCCGCTGAATTTATTTCGCTTCTGACTACACCGTCAAGCGTAAGCTCGGCGGCGCCGACCTTGCACTTTTCGCAGAGCGGAACGATCGCCGAAGCGTCGCCTTTAACATAAGCTATAAACTTTTCTCCCTCTCTCACGCAAGTCATATCATAGGGGGAGTTTTTCCCCGCGCTTATATGCATCACTATCGGAAACTCGCGTTCAAGCTCGATATTATAAAGCCCGTAGCGCTCGGCGCACTCAACAAGCGCTGAATTGTCTCCGCTCAGCTTAGGCGTCAGCATATCGGATTCTCCCGAAACCGCAGCAGTCGTATAAACCCCGGTCGTAACGACTGCCGCCTTTGCCAAGTGTGCAAAATCCTCGGCATGCTCGTAGTTTTTCACTTCAAACAGCTGACCTCCGTACCAAAATGCTTCAACCTGCTTGCGCAGTTCGGAGAGCACTCCGTCCTTGCGAACGATCAGACAGTTAATATCGCGAAGCTTTTCAATCGATTTAATATTCTTGATAATTACCGAATTGTCGGTCTTGCTCCTGCCTGTGCGCGCGCCGAAAAGTCCGCGCGCCACAATAATATAGCCGAATGCGGTAAAAAACTCGGTCATTGCGGCAACCGCGATCGACATTCCGTTCAGGAATATTTCGTAAATACCGTGTGACTTTAACCCGAAAGCCATTTCAAGCAACATAATAGCTACGACCATCAGAAGCATAAGCAAGCTGAGCTTGGTGCTGTAGCTTCTGAGCGTCACAAAGAGATCGAGCTTATCATGCGAAACCAGCAGATCGTTTTTTCCTGTGACCGAAACAAGCGTATCATTTCCGACAGCCACGACAATTGCGCGTGCGTTTCCTTTCAGTACGACAGAGGACGCAAACGCCACATTATACATTTTTTCGGGAGAGGAGCCGTCGCCCATATAATTCATCGGGCTTTTGCGGATCGCATTATTGTTCCCTGTCAGTCCTTTTTCCGATACATAGAAATTATCCGATGAAATTATGCGCACATCGGCCGGAACGATATCGCCCTCGCGCAAATAGATCAGGTCTCCGGGTACTAATCCGGTCATAGTTATCAGATACAGCCGCCCTTCACGTATGACTTTAGCAACCGGCAGTGAAAAATTATTCATATTTTCAAGCACGCGATGGGCTTTAACATAGGTAAAGAGGACAGAAAAGCAATTGAGCGCGATAAGCGATACTATTACTATCGATTCCGTGTTACGCTCAAACATCGCCGCGATCACGGCGATCAATACAAGAATAACAGACGACGGATCCGAAATTATTTCCTTGAGACATTCGGTAAAACTACCATGCGGAAATCTGAAAATTATATTCGCACCGCTCTTTTTGCTTTTGGCAGCAGCGGCCTTTCGGGTAAGTCCGTTGACAAGGTTGGTCGAAAACTCGCTTTCAAGCTCCGAATCGCTCATTTCATGCCACTTTTTTTCTTTTTCTATCATCACCGTATTGCCTTTCTCGCGGCATATTCGCAAACGAGTGAATACAGCGCGTCAAAGTCATCGGCAACGGCGATCGCTCCTGCCGCTTCAAGCTCTCCCGGCAGGGCAAAGCCCCAACGTACGCCGATACATTCGATCCCCGCCTCCGATGCCCCGTTGACATCGTATTTTCGATCTCCGATCATGATAAACTCTGCGTCGTTATCGATCTGTTTTATACTATGCATCGCCTTTTCGATCGTCTCACGCTTAGTGCGCATCTCATCAGCGAGCGACGTCGCAAAAACGCTGTCAAAATACTTATATATGCCATATTCGCGAAGCAGTTTTTCAACAAACTCGATAGGTTTCGATGAAGCGGTTGAAATGCCGAATTTTCCCGAGCATTTTGCAAGGAATTCCTCGCATCCGGGATACATTGACGTCATATTCACGCCGCAGGCAATATACCGCTCATGGAAATAATCAACAAACCGCTCCGTAAGCGGCTCGTCTTTTCTGCCGATATATTCGGGAAACGACTCGGAAAGCGGAGGACCGACGAAAATATGCGAAAGCGTTTCTGTAGTTTCGTTGCACAATACGCCGCATTGTTTGAGCGCATAACGCACGCAATCGATCACCCCTTCGCTCGAATCGGAAAGAGTTCCGTCAAAATCAAGTAATAAATGAAGCATAAATCCTCCGAAATCATCAAATCAAAATCTCCGACGGATATATTATAACCCTTGTACTTGTGCCTGTCAATAGCGGAAATGCCCGAACATCAGCGGAGGTTTTGCATATAATGCTAATGACCGGAGCAAAAATACGCTCTGATCGGAAGCCGAAAATGAGTCGGCGACGCCGACAGAAAGTTAAAAAATGTGTAATTATGTCAATAACAATAATATCTCGCAAAACAACTGCTCAGGCAATTCAAGAAGCGCCAACGGACGCGTCGGTACTGCATCGGAAAACACAAACGGCTGCGGCTGCATGAGAGCTTGCATATGCAATTTATGCCGCTCCTGTGCAAACCGTTCGATGACTGTGCCGACAAGCGTGCTCGACACCTCAAATTCAAGCGGTTGCGGCTGCGGAAGATAAACCGACAATTTTATCGTTTTCAGCGCCGACGCGCGCTTTGAGAACACGATATAACTTGGGGCAGACGGAACGCTGTGCGTCCTGTCTGCCCCTCGCTTACATATAAAATCTGCCGATCATGTCAAAAATAAATGCAACTGCGCTTGTCAGTATCGCCACGATAAACAGATTCTCAGAGATCCACGCAGCGATAATTCCGCACACCAACGCGGCGATCCCGGCAAGGCGGCTGCCTGCGCTGTCAATGATCGCCGGAAAGGTCATCACCGCCAGCGTGACATACGGAACATAATATAGGAAAGACCTGACAAAGCGGTTCTTTATCGGTTTTCTGATAAGAGTCAGCGGCAAAACCCTTATCAGATACGTGACCACACTCACACAAAGGATATATATATAAACATTATGCTTCATGACTGTCCTTTGAATCCTCCTTTACCGGGAAAAACAATGCCGCCAGCGCTGAGATCAGCACCGTCAGAATGATCGTACGAATTCCCGATGATATCCCGTTCAAAACAGGTATTACCGACATGAGGAAGCTTGCAAGCATAGAAACGGCTACCGCCGCGAAAACCGTGCGGTTGCGCTTTGAAGCCGGAATTATAGTAGCAAGGAACATACCGTAAAGGCTGACGCTTAGCGCAGACACTACCGAAGCCGGAAGCAAATTTCCGAGCAGAACTCCGAGCGCCGTGCCTGCGCACCAGCTCGGCATTGCAACGGTCATCATGCCGTAAAAGAACCAAGGGCTTACCGGTTCATGAAAGATCATAGATGTGCCGAAAAGCTCATCGGTCACATCTATTCCGATGATAAAACGATGCAAGAGTCCCGCGTCCTCCGAAAGCTTTTGACTCAGCGCGCATGACATGAGCAAATACCGCAGATTTGCGATTATTTCCATCAGCATTACTTCAATGTATCCGGCATTTGCCGCCATGAGAGTAAACGCGGCATATTCTCCGGCTGAAGCGTTTAAAAGTAAGCTTGACAGCGCCGCCTGAAAGGCGGTCAAGCCGGCGCCTTTGGCGGCGATGCCGATCGAGATCGACACCGCAAAGTAACCGATACCGATAGGCAGACCGAACCTCAAGCCTTTAATATAGTAATTTGATTTTTGATTTATTTGCATACTTTTACCTTTGCACCGCGCAAACCTTTTGAAAATAAAAAGCTATGTTGAAATAGTAGCACAGAAAAGCCCCGGTGTCAATATCATTCGGAAAGAAAAGAGGAAAGCGTACGACTCAAAGCTCAATAACATTAACCGACAGACAGGTATTCAAGTCTAAGGTAACAATGAACTTCATCCCATCCGACAAATAATTCCGACCGCCGCCGAAAGTGCAATAAAAAATATCGGATGCAGTTTTTTAGTCTGCGGCAGAAGATCCGAAAGGATCCACAATACCGCCGCCAAAATAACGCCGCTGAGGTTCAGTGCGGAAAAGATACCCTCGCTCAGCTTTTCGGCGTCAAACAGATTACTGTACGCTACGCTGAAACCCGCGGCGGCAATTAACGCGACCGATGCGGGGCGCAAGCCGTAAAATGCGCCCGTAACATACCTGCTTTTGCCGAATCGATCAAGTATGCGCGCCACGATCAGAATGATAATGACCGACGGCATAACAAGTCCGAGCGTCGCCGAAAGCGCGCCGAGAATTCCGCCGAACACTCCGAAGTCGGATGAGCCGACGGCATATCCGACATATGTAGCCATATTCACGCCGATAGGTCCAGGGGTCGATTCGCCCACCGCGATCATATCGGCAAGCTCTGCGTGCGTAAACCACCCCGTCGAGTCCGACATACTGTACAGAAACGGGACGGTAGCCATTCCGCCGCCGATCGCAAACAGTCCGGTTTTGAAAAACTCCAAAAACAATCGAAAATATATCAAAACATAACGCCTTTCATGCCTTTATCTGCATTTAAAATTCTGAATAATCACACCTAATACCGCCGATAGCAGGACAAATACTATCGGATCACACTTAAATAGCAGAGTGCCGATAAACACCGCGCCGAAGATCACAAGCGAAATTTTATCTTTCACCGCACTTCCGAACAGCTTTTTGACCGCATTCAGTATCAACACGCACGCGCATATTCTGATACCTCCGAATGCATTTTTTACCGGCTCGGCGTTTGAAAATGTTTTTATGACTCCCGCAAGCAGAACAATTATAACAAAAGAGGGAAAAACCACACCGACGGTTGCGGCAATGCCGCCCGGTATCCCGGCAACCTTTTGTCCGACAAAGGTTGCCACATTGACCGCGATCGCGCCGGGCGTGCACTGCCCTACCGCATAATAATCAAGCATTTCTTCATTGCTTGCCCATTTGCGTTTTTCAACAACTTCACGCTCAAACAGCGGAAGCATTGCATAACCGCCGCCAAAGGTCATAATCCCGACCTTGGCAAACGACAGAAATAATTGAATCAAATGTTTCATGTTAATATCAGTGTCGGCGAAGCCGACTCATCGGTAAAGCGTGGAAGCGTAAAAACAGTCTATGGCAAAGCTTTTATACTTAACTGCACCGCGCTCGACGCTTTCCGCGTCGCTTTAACGGAATTGATTTTATCACAAAGTACGGATCATTGCAACAGTTAAGATGAAAAAAGCGGGCACACGGCTCTGAATCTGTACTTTTCGGTTATTTCTTGTACTTTTCTGCTGTCTTGCTGCAATAGCCTTGACTTTTAATGCGGGCAAATATATAATAACTTCGTTAAATTTCAAATATGATCAAACTTACTGAAAAGGCTTAAAAGATTATGGGATATTTGTTTTTGCTCATTTCGGTGCTCGCCGGCAACATAAAAGGTTATTGCGGCAAAAAGACAGGCGGATTCGTGAGATCTTACTCCGACGCAATGCTTGCAAATACCATCCGAATGATCCTCTGTATCATTATAGGATTTCTGACGGTTGCTTTCACCGGCAAAATACCGTTGCTCACTCTTGACTTACGAACTCTTCTTATCACGCTGTTTTCCGGTGTCGCCACTTCGGCTTTTGTGGTATTCTGGCTCATCTCGGTAAAGCAGAGCGCGTATATGATGCTTGACGTGTTTCTGATGCTCGGTACGATAGTCCCTATGGCAGCGTGCGAACTTCTCTTTAATGAACACATTCTTTGGTATCAGTACATCGGACTTGCAGTGTTGATCGCCGCCGTCCTGATAATGTGCTCATATAATAATTCGATCAAGTCCGCTCTCACACCGCGCGCGCTCATTCTGCTTATTATTACAGGAGCGGCGAACGGTCTTGCGGATCTTTCACAAAAGCTTTACGTTAAAACCGTCTCCGACGGGTCGGCAGCCGTTTTCAATCTCTATACATACATTTTTTCCGCACTTGTGCTTGCAGTGTGTTTCCTGATCTTTTCAAACCGTGAAAAGACCGATATTCGTACCTCAGTCAAACCGATATTCGGATACATCACGGTCATGTCCCTCTGTCTGTTTCTTAACTCATTCTTCAAGACGGTCGCCGCCTCGTATCTTGACTCGGCTCAGCTCTACCCGATGTCACAGGGCCTTTCGATAATCGGATCGTCGATCATGTCCGCGACACTGTTCAAGGAAAAGCTTACAGTGAAATGCATTACCGGTCTGATCATGGCTTTTGCCGCTCTGCTCATTATAAATCTACCGGGAATGCTTGCCTGAACTTTCAATTACAAAAAGGTGCGCGCATATCGCAGCGTGAAAGCGATATGCGCGCACCTTTTTGATTCTTCGGAAATTAAATACAATAAGCAATTGCGGCAAGCCGTTTGGCGCTTTCGGCGAGCGACGGTATGAGCGCATACTCATGAAGCGTATGGATCGCGCCGCCGGTGACTCCGAGCGAATCAACGCACGGGATCCCGAAGCTTGTAATGTCGGCGGCGTCCGAGCCGCCATTGCGCTTGGCGGGCTTCAGCACGGTAAGTCCTACCTCGTCAAAAATTCGGTTCAACTCCGAAATCAGCGCCGCGGTTTCTGCGGTCGGCTCCATAGCAACCCTCCGACTGTCGCATACAAGTTCTGCAAATGTGCCGTCGATATACTGCTTTGCGGCAATGTTTTTAACGATCTGCTCCGCTGCCGCCGCTTCTTCGGCAGTTGAAAAGCGCACGTCGATAGAAAACGAACAGCTTTCCGGAACAGTGTTGACCGAGGCTCCACCGCTGATCCTGCCGCAGGATATGGTAATACCGTCTTTATCCTTATATTTTTCAAGCTCAATAAGCTTGTATGCCGCCTCACGGATCGCGCTCGCTCCGTCATAGCACGCGGCAGCGTGTACCGCCTTTCCCCTGACATTGAAAGTATATCTAAGAATACCTTTCCTTTCGGAGGTAACAAATCCGGGGTTGTATTCCTCACAATTCAGAAACGCCACAGCGCCCGTTGCCTTTTCGCACATAAACCTCACGGTGGCTTTTTTCGAGCCCTCACTGCCCGTTTC
>DHJP01000016.1:0-1057 GCA_002404395.1 Clostridiales bacterium UBA4717 | reverse complement strand
CGGTCTGTAGGATCAGTTTCACCGGACGACGCGAAAATCCGCTCTCGGACAGTGCCGCCATGGCAAGCAACGCCGCCGCAACGCCGCCCTTGCAATCGGTAACACCCGGACCGAACATTCGGTTGCCCTCTGTTCTGACTGCCGGAGTGCCGAACGTTCCGAGCGGAAACACCGTATCAATATGCCCCGAAAAAACTACGGGAGCGCACGAAGGATCTCCGTTATAGGTAATGCACACGGGGTCTCCGGACATTTCAAGCGGCATTTTTTCAACTTCAAATCCGAGCGACCTTGCCTTTTTGATAATATGATCGCCGACTCGGTCCACACCCGACTTGAATTCCGTAGGGCTTTCGATATTGCATATATCGCGCCAGAAACCGATATATTCCGCCGAAAGCCTGTCTATTGTTTCAAAAAGATCATCGCAATTCATATGCAGCTCCGTTTTGTTAAATAAATATAAATTACCGCAGTCGCAGAATTATAAACATTTTAAATCGTTATCTCATTGTTATATGCAAGCGACAGCCCCTCCTTGTACAGGTGAGAGTCTCCCGAATATTGAAGCACCTTAGGCAGAACGATGCCGTCATTTCGCGCCTTGAATCGGATGACTGTCATTCCGGTGTGACTGTATTCAAACTTCATGAACATCGGATAAGGAATATCGAGAATATACGAAAGGAAAGCCCTGCCGAACCCACCGTGAGCAAACAACGCCACTCGCTTATCCTCGGCGGCGTTTTCATTTGTTATGTAAGAATGAGTATGCAGATCGTGCTCGTATCCGAGAGATTTGAACAGAATGTCGGAGTTTTCGGCGATACGCGCAACGCCGTCGGCACAATGAGTCTCGGCAAACGCCGGATGCTCGTACCACCTGTATCCAAGATTTACGATCTCATCGGAAGCAAAAAGCTTCAGATAGCGTTCATCTTGCATAAGCCAGCTGGTCTTACCGTTTTCGTCCTTGAAGCTGAAGTCCTTCCAAGCGTGATATTCGTTGCACCAATCGAGTTTTGTAATCGGAAGTCCAAGCTTTTCGGCAAGCGGC
>DHJP01000125.1:5946-6199 GCA_002404395.1 Clostridiales bacterium UBA4717 | reverse complement strand
CTCAAAAAATAATCGGTAATTTTTCGCAACGGGTCTGTGTCTGTACCGTGCGGAAAATTACGGACGCGAAGCATGAGATCTCTTTTTCGGAGGACGATGTCTTCGCGCTTTATGCCGCACAATGCGGCTCAAAACAGTTTCAACAGCGATTTATCTGTCGCTTAACATTTCAAACGCGGCCGATATCCTCTGGCGCAGCTCGTCGCAGGATACGATGTCGTCAATATCGCCGTCTCTTGCGGCGTTGACAGGG
>DHJP01000125.1:5356-5899 GCA_002404395.1 Clostridiales bacterium UBA4717 | reverse complement strand
TGACAGGGCTTGCCACCGAGATATTCCACTCGTTTTCAAGCTCTGCGCGCTTGGAATTATCCTTTACTTTGTCGCTCCACGCAAACGCTACCGCGCTTTCGGTGGGCATTGCCGAGATCTTGGCGTTGTCAACTGCAAGTGCGATATCCGCGCCGAGGCTCTTTGAGCACATGAGCGTGTACGCTGCGCCGTAAGCTTTTCCGATCACAACGCTTACCTTGGCGTTGTCGCTTGCGCTGTATCCGTATGCAAGATCTGCAAGTGCGTCCGAGTAGGGCGCGCTCTCGTTCGCGGCGTCGGTTTCATATCCTTCGGTATCAACCAGCGTCAGGAGCGGAATGTCAAAGTCATCGCAGAAAGCAATGTGCTTTGCCGCTTTCTTTGCCGCGTTTGCGGTAAGCTTACCGCCGTTGACCGAGGGCTCGTTTGCTACAATACCGATCACCATTGAATTGAGTGTGATAAAACCGGTAAGGATCTCGGGAGCGTATCCCGCCATTCTTTCAAAAAATTTGGCGTCATCGCATACGGCGGTGATGACTC
>DHJP01000125.1:0-5296 GCA_002404395.1 Clostridiales bacterium UBA4717 | reverse complement strand
ACTTCTTTCATGTCATAGCCGTCTTTTGCAATGATGTCGGAAATATCGGTGTTGAGACGGTTGATCTCGTCGTTCGACACCGAGTAGACCGTACCGTCGCCGCAGTTCTGCGGCAAATAATTAAGAAGCTCTTTTGCTTTTGCATATGCTTCGACTTCATTTTCGCATACATGATCGGCAAGTCCGAGCTTGTACGCCGCTTCGATGCTGCCGAGTCCTGCACCGCCCTTTTTACTTTTCATGATAAAGGGCGGATTTACAAATATCGAGCCGTTCTGCTTTGAAGCAACGGTGAAGTCGAACATTGCGGCGATCGTTGCAAGCGCGCCCGAGCAAACTCCGGCGACTACCGCGATCTGAGGAATAATGCCGGATGAAGCGGCAACCTTTTTCATGATCTTACCGTAGCCGCTCATTGCCGACACGCCCTCAAGGACAAATGCTCCTGCGCTGTCGAACACGCCGATCACGGGCGCGTTGCTCTTAAGCGCAAGGTCATAGAGTGCGCAGATCTTTTTGGCGTGCATTTCTCCGAGCGCACCTTTCATTCTTGAAAAGTCCTGAACAAAAGCAAATACAAGTCTGCCGTCTATTGCGCCGTATCCGGTAATAACTCCCTCAAATTCTCCGCCGTCGGAAAATTCATTTTTTGAGGATTTTGCGTACTTTCCGGTCTCGACAAATGTGCCTTCGTCAAAGATCGCCGCGATACGCTGCGTGCCGGTAAGCCTTCCGTTTATGCCGAGATCCGATTCCTTTTTTGCAAGCTCGGCTCTGAGTTCGGCAGCGGCAGGCGTTTTCGGCATTGCTGCCGAATTTCCGTTGTTAGCCATGTAAAACCTCCGTGTTATTCTGAGTGCCGTCGCAGACGGCTCATAAAGGTATGAATCTCAAGATTTCAAGGCATTTTAAAGATCATGCGTTAAAATGATGATTCGTTCAACTGAGGATGGCACGGTACCTTTGCGCAGGCTTTTTCACATAAATCGGGCAACAACTCAGAGTACGAAAAAGCGCAAAAGTATCATGTTTACTATTCTACCCCATTATATTTATATTATAGTACATTGTCAATTTTTTTGCAAGGGGGAGATGCAATTCGCGATATGAATTTTGTCTCAATTTTTTGTTAAAATACAATGAACAAAAATTGAGGCAAAACGGCATTTTTTACAGCAACTTAAAAATGGCGATTTGGATCCCGAGCTTTTTGAAACTATATTTGGTCGATTTTGCTTCAGTGCCTTTGTTTTTTGAACGGCAAAACGGCGGCGTTTTGCCGCCGTGATCAAAGTAAAGAGGGTGTTAAAAAACTCATTTTGAGTTTTTTAACACCCTCTGCTTATTTTAATGCTTCGGATAGACGTGCGGTTACGCTTTGTTTACCGAACCGAAAAGCTCCATCTTTTCCTTGACGGTAGCTTTGATCGCTTCAAAGCCGGGAGCGAGCAGTTTTCTCGGGTCAAAGCCCTTGCCTTCAAGATCCTTGCCTGCTTCGATATACTTTCTGGTAGCGTCGGCAAATGCGAGCTGGCATTCGGTGTTTACGTTGATCTTGGAAACGCCGAGGTCGATCGCCTTCTTGATCATGTCGGCGGGAATACCTGTACCGCCGTGAAGCACGAGAGGCATCTTTCCGGTCTTTTCTTTAACCGCTGCGAGTGTTTCAAAGGAAAGTCCCTTCCAATTTGCCGGATATTTACCGTGAATATTACCGATTCCTGCGGCAAGCATGGTAACGCCGAGATCGGCGATCATCTTGCATTCGTCGGGATCTGCACATTCGCCGGCGCCGACAACGCCGTCTTCCTCGCCGCCGATAGCTCCGACTTCGGCTTCAAGCGAGATGCCTTTTTCACCGGTGAGCTTTACAAGCGCTTTGGTCTTTTCGATATTTTCTTCGATCGGGTAGTGAGAGCCGTCGAACATTACCGAAGAGAATCCGGCTTCGATGCACTTGAGCGCACCCTCGTAGGTGCCGTGGTCAAGGTGAAGTGCGACCGGAACGGTGATCTTCAGCGTTTCAAGCATACCGTTTACCATTCCGACAACGGTATTGTAGCCGCACATATACTTGCCGGCACCCTCGGATACGCCGAGAATAACGGGCGAGTTGCACTCCTGCGCGGTGAGGAGTATTGCTTTGGTCCATTCAAGATTGTTGATGTTGAACTGACCTACAGCATAGTGACCTTCTTTTGCTTTGGTAAGCATTTCCTTTGCCGATACTAACATAATTTCATCTCCAAAAAATAAATTTGCACGTATATTTTACCCCAATATGTTAAAAAATGCAATACGTTTACTCAAATTATTTACCGATAGTTGATTTTTCGGCAATTTTTACAGAAAAAACAGGGCGTCGGCGGGGAAACGAACTCAGCTTCCGAAGGTACCGGAGAGATCGGCTACTTCGTCGGAGCCGACGGTTTTCTTAAACTTGGAGTTCTCGCGTCTCTTGTTGAGTTCGGTCAAGAATTCGTCGCCGTCGATCGGAAGCTCGATCTTTCTGCCGGTCCATGCTGACAGGTGCATAGCGTTGGAGATTGAAAGTCCCTTGATACCGTCGAAGCCCGAAGCGATCAGTTCTTCGCCGTTAAGCAGATGATTTGTGAAGTTCTGGGTGATCGCGCGGTGTTCGATCAGTTTGGGAGTTTCGATGCCGACTTCGATGGTATCTACGATAGGCTTGCCGAATTTCGGGCTGTTCTTATCGAAGCAGAACTCGCGTTCATCGGTCTGATTTCTGTAGAACGTGAGCTTTCCGCCTTCGTATTTGAGCTTTCCGCGCGAGCCGGAGATTTCAAGCCGGTTGGTGCCGGGCGCTTCGCCGGTTGAAGCGATAAACACGCCGGTCGCGCCGTTTTCGTATTCCGCATATGCGGTCACATCGTCTTCAACTTCGATATTGTGATATTTTCCGAAGCTCATTTCGGCGCGGATCGCTTTCGGCATTCCGAATATCCACTGCCATAAATCAAGGTTGTGCGGGCACTGATTGAGCAGAACGCCGCCGCCTTCACCCTCCCAGGTTGCACGCCATGTGCCGCTGTCGTAGTAATTCTGAGTGCGGTACCAATCGGTGATGATCCAGACGCAACGCTTAAGTTCGCCGAGTTCTCCGCTCTGTACGAGCTCACGCGCTTTTTTGAAAGCAGGGTTGGTGCGTTGGTTGAACATAACGCCGAAAGTCTTGCCGCTTTCCTTTGCCACGTCGTACATTTCAAGCACCTTTTTGGTGTAAACTCCGACCGGCTTTTCCGAAAGTACGTTAAGACCTGCTTTGAATGCGTCTATTGCAATGACCGGATGCAGGTAGTGGGGAGTTGCGATGAGCACTGCATCGACCCTGCCGCTTGCAAGCAATTCTTTGTAATCTTTAAAGAATGCAACTGTTTCGGGAAGATTTTTCTTTGCCCAAGCTTCACGGCTCGGGTTGATATCGCAGACAGCGGTGAGCTCAGCACCGTTTATCTCTCCTGCCGAGAGATATTTTGCGTGGGAGCTTCCCATGTTTCCTATTCCGATTATACCGAATCTGACTTTGTCCATCATTTCCGCCTTTCCGACTGCCGCGCTGTTTGCGCTGCAGTTATGTAAAAAAATCAAAGCCTGCGCTTTGTCGTTGATTACATTATAGTATGCGTCGGCGCTTAATGCAAGGGGCTTTTTTCGGTTGCAAAAAAGATTATAGTTTTTAATTTTTTGCTATATAGGGTCTGGCTTTTATCAAGTCCGAAGCGGGTCTCGGCGTTTGGAAAGCAAGAGTATACAGGGCTTCCGAAGTCCTGTATAGCGCTCGGACGCGCTCATACGCCTGCGGGAGCTTTTTGAAATCCGCGGCGCTTGTAAGTATCTCTATGTCCGAAGCCTGCCTGATCGAATTAAGCAGGCTTCTGCCGTTTGCGCTTGCCGCAAGCAGCCGCGTGAATGCGGGCGGAGCACGCAGATCTGATTCGTATATGCCGAGCATACAGGACAGGACCGCGCGGCGCAGACGGGCATTTGTATATTTTTTTGTGGCGGCGGCTTCAAAAAATGCTTCAAGACTGTCGGCTTCGCGTGCAGCGCGGCAGAGCCTGTAGGAAAGCCCGCCGCCCGATTCGGCAAATTCCGAGAGTTTTTTTGCATCGGCAAGCCTGAAAAAACACAGTATCGGCAATTCAAGCCGCTTGAGGCTTGTCGGAAATATTCCGTTGTTCAAGTTTTCCATGCATATATTATAGGTAAAGTCAGGCAAATAGTTTTTAAATTCTTCGCCTGCAAAAATTTTGCTTCTTATAAATGAGGCGCTTACAAATCCGTCATTTTCGGAAAGGCTGTTATAGCCCGCGCCGATGCGGCGCACCGTATGAAGCTCGGGCAGTTGCTTCATGCCGAGTTTATTGACTGCTTTTATATACTCAAGTGCAAGAATGTTGTTCGGAGCGGTGATAAGTTCGGGAAAAGTTTCCAAGCCCGACTCGCGCGCCGCGGCAGCGCGTGCCGAAACTATTCCGAGTGCAGGTTCTTTTTTTGCCAACTCGTCAAGCTTAGCGCTGAAAGCGGGGCTTGCAAGCCGCTTTGCGGCGGCTTGCAGTTCCGCCAGCTCGCCCGACTCGCTTCCGAAAGAAAGCACATCGGCGCCGAGCGACGCCGCGAGCTTTACCCCCGCGCGCGCATAATGCTCTGCCGAGGCGAAACAGTAGGGTGCCGGAAGCTCAAATACCAGATCGCATCCGGCGGAGACCGCGGCTCTTGCGCGTGCCGTTTTGGTGAGCACCGCCGGCTCTCCGCGTTGAACGAAATCACCCGAGAGCAAGGCTACTACGGCACATTCGCCGTAGTGTTCACGTATTTGGTTTATGTGGTATAAGTGACCGAAGTGAAGCGGATTATATTCGCAGATCACGGCAATCGTTTTCATGGTTTATATTCCCGTCTGATAAGATTTCGGTAAAAATTACGTCGTTTTTTGGAAAATACTATTGATATTGTCGAAAAAAAGATGTATAATACCAAATGTATGCGGATCGGAAAGTGATTCCGCGCCGCTTTTATTTTATCACAACGACGCGAAATTTTCAAGCAGATGGGAGAAAGAAACCAATGAACATACTTGTTGTTAACGCGGGAAGCTCGTCGCTGAAGTATCAGCTTTTTGATACCGAGAGCGAAAAGGTGCTTGCAAAGGGAATCTGTGAGCGTATCGGCATCGACGGAAAGATAACCCACAAAATGCCCGGCCGCCCGGATTATAAGGCGGACATTCCGATGCACGACCACACCGAGGCGACGCGCGTTCTGATAAAGACAC
>DHJP01000021.1:6142-13598 GCA_002404395.1 Clostridiales bacterium UBA4717 | reverse complement strand
TTAAATACTATTTCTTCATTTTTAGCGTTTACTTTTTCTAATTCTATATTATATATTTCTATTTGCCTTGCTTGAACTTCTACCTTTTCACCGCTTCTTGCATATTCATATAGTTTTTTTCCTTTTACTTTTATTGCTGAATATATTGGTGGTATTTGCTCTTGCTTTCCCTCAAATGAATTTAATACTTTCTTTATATTTTCAGTGTTTTCTAATATTGCAGTATCTACTTTTCTTTCTTCTAGTATTTTTCCTTCGCTATCTAGAGTATCTGTTCTTATTCCTAATTTTAAAGTTACTTCATATTCTTTATCGTGATTTATTAAATATTTTGAAAGCTTTGTTCCAGAGTTTAAAAGTAATGGCAATACTCCTGTAGCGTTTGGATCTAATGTTCCAGTATGTCCTACTTTTTTTAATTTTAATATTTTCTTTACTTTAGCTACAACATCATGTGATGTATAATTTTTAGGTTTATTTATTACTATTATTCCATTTAATTTCTGCATTTCTTTCCCTTCTTAGTGTTAAAGTAAACTATTAAGGACGGAGCATTTTAGTTAAACTAAATCAACCCGTCCCTAATAGTTTATTAATGATTATATATGTTGCTAAACTAAATCGGCACTTTCCTAATAGTTTACTTTATTTTATATGTGCTTTTACTTCATTTACTATTTTCTCTTTTGCCTGTTCTAGGCTTTGTGCTATTGTGCAACCAGCTGCGTGTATATGGCCACCACCACCAAATAATAAGCACACATCTGATACATTTACATACTCATTTGAACGAAGTGATGCTTTAAAACCTTTTGCAGTTTCCCTTAAAAATATAGAAACTTCCACTCCTTCTATTGCTCTACCTTCTTCTACTATTCCTTCGTAGTCTCCTGACTCTGCTCCTACTTCTTCTTCATCTTGTTTTGTAATATATGTAAAAGCTATTTTTCCATCTGCAAAAAATTCCATTCTTTCTATTGCTCTTTTTCTTAATTCAAAGTTAGCCTTTGTTTTTGTATTCATTACTCTTTTATAAATATCTGAAACATTAACTCCTGTTTGTAATAGTTCTGCTGCAAATTCAAATGTTTCTGGTGTTGTACTTTGATATTGGAATCCACCTGTATCTGTAATAATTCCAGTTAAAAGACATGTTCCTATTTTCTTATCAATTTCTACTCCAAAATATTGAATTATACTTATTAAAGTTTGTGCACATGCTGGTGCATCTGGGTTCATATAGTTATAATCTCCATACATTGTATTTGTTCCATGATGATCTATTGTAACTTTTACTTTTGCATCTTCAAAATATTTTGACCAACCATTAAGCATTTTCAATGTTGCGCAATCTAATGCAATTGCTAAATCATATGGTTCTTTTGATCCTTCTTTTTTTATATTTTCTGTCTCTGGTAAAAAGTTAAATACCCTTGGAAGTTCTGGAATTATAATATCTGGATTTTTTCCCATTTCTTTTAATGCAATATACATTGCTAAACTACTACCAACAGCATCTCCATCTGGATTTTCATGAGTTAATATTACAATTTCTTCTGCTTTTTTTATTTCTTCTAATATACTTTCTAATGTCATTTTATCTCTCCTTTTTGCTCAAAAGGAACGCTTCTTTTTTAACAATTTTTGTGGCAATGAAGAGCGTCCCTTTTGACACTATTTGTTTAAATCTTTTAGAATAGAGTCTATTTTCATTCCATATTCCATAGAGTCATCTTTTTCAAATACTAATTCTGGTGTAATTCTTAGATTAACTCTTTTAGCAATTTGGCTTCTTATAAATCCTGCAGATTTTTTTAGTGCTTCCATTGTTTTTTCATCACTTTTAGAATTTAAAATACTTACATATACTTTTGCATATTTTAAATCTGGAGTTATTTTTACCTTTGTTACACTAATCATTCCTGTTGCTTCAGGATTTTTTAATTCATATGAAATAATTTGACTAAGTTCTTTTTTTAATTCTTCGTCAATACGATTTAATCTATTTTCATTTTTTGGCATAATGCCCTCCTTTATCTTTTAACTTCTTCCATAACGTATACTTCTATAATATCTCCCTCTTTTAAGTCATTGTAATTTTCAATTTGCATACCGCATTCATATCCTTTTGCAACTTCTTTTACATCATCTTTGAAACGACGCAAAGACGAAATTTTGTCTTCAAAAATGACAACGCTGTCACGCAAGACGCGGATCTGTGCGTTTCGGGTAATTTTGCCGTCCTGCACATAAGAACCGGCAATCGTTCCGACGTTTGGTACATGAATGGTCTGCCGCACTTCCGCATGACCGAGAATAGATTCGCGGAATTTCGGTGCAAGCATACCTTTCATTGCAGCTTCAATTTCTTCGATGCATTCATAAATGATACGATAGGTACGAATGTCAACGCCTTTCTCAGCCGCCGAATCAATAGCCGACTTGTCGGGACGGACGTTGAAGCCTATGATGATCGCATTGGAAGCATCGGCAAGCATAACGTCGCTCTCGGTAATACCTCCGACCGCGCTGTGGATCACTTTTACCTTGACTTCGTCGTTTGAAAGCTTAACAAGCGAAGATTTTACCGCTTCGGCAGAGCCTCCGACATCGGCTTTGATAATGATATTAAGCTCCTTAACGCCGTCGGCGATCTGAGCGAAGAGATCGTCAAGGTTTGCCTTGCTGTTTGCCTTAAAGGATTCTTCCTTGATCTTGTTTCTTCTCTGCTCGGCAAGCTCTCTGGCCATTCTCTCGTCCTCAACTGCCGCAAACTCGTCTCCGGCTTCGGGAACTTCGGAAAGTCCGATAATTTCGACCGGCACAGAGGGACCGGCTTTTGCAAGCTTTCTGCCGTTTTCATCGGTCATTGCACGCACGCGTCCGACCGAAGTTCCGGCAATGACGATATCGCCGCTATTGAGCGTACCGTTCTGCACCAGCACGGTGGCAACCGGTCCGCGGCCCTTATCAAGCTTGGACTCAATAACCACACCTTTGGCGCGGCGGTTCGGATTTGCTTTAAGATCTTTCATTTCGGCAACAAGGAGTATATTTTCAAGCAGATCGTCGATACCTGCCTTGGTAAGCGCCGAAACCGGAACGCAGATCACGTCGCCGCCCCATTCTTCGGGCACAAGATCGTACTTGGTAAGCTCCTGCTTGATATTGTCGGGGTTTGCGGTGTGTTTATCCATTTTGTTGATCGCTACGATGATCTCAATACCCGCCGCCTTTGCATGGTTTATTGCCTCAACCGTCTGCGGCATAATGCCGTCATCCGCGGCTACAACGAGGATCGCGATATCCGTAGCCATGGCTCCGCGCGCACGCATTGCGGTAAATGCAGCATGACCGGGAGTATCAAGGAAAGTTATATATTTTCCGTCGATATTCACACGATATGCACCGATATGCTGTGTAATACCTCCGGCTTCGCCCGTTGTAACGTGCGTATGTCTGATAGCGTCAAGTATAGAAGTCTTACCGTGGTCAACGTGGCCCATTACAACAACGACGGGACTGCGGGTCACAAGATCCTCGGCGTTATCCTCTTTCTCGTCGAAGAGTTTTTCTTCGATCGTGACCACGACTTCCTTTTCTACCTTTGCGCCGAGCTCATCGGCAACAAGGTACGCGGTATCATAATCAAGCGTCATATTTACGTTTGCCATGACACCGAGCAGCATGAGGCGCTTAACTACCTCGGCGGCGGTCACTTTAAGTCTTGAAGCAAGTTCGGTAACCGAGATCTCATCGGGGATCAGAACCGTAAGCTGTTGTTTTTTAGCCTTTTCAAAGTTCTGCTTCTTGAGCTTCTCCATAGCGAGACGCTCTTTTTCTTTTTCCTTTTCACGTGCGAAGCTGTCTTTTCCCTTGTTCTTGATCTTCTGCTTTTCGGGGTTGAAATCCTTTTTATCGCTGACAAAGTTTTCAAGACGCTCGTCATATTTTGAAAGGTCAACTGCGGTCGATGAGCCGCGCGTATCCACGATGCGCTGACCTTCACGCTTGATTGACGATTCATCGGTGATCTTCACGTCGCCCTGCGCAGGATTGGGCTGACGGCGCAGAGTATTATTCTGACGACGATTATCATCGGCGGTTTTATTGCTGTCACGACGGTCGTTCTTTTTTTCGTTTTTGTTCTGAGAATTAAAATTCTGAGCGCCCTGTCTGAATTTTTCAAACTTCTCAAGCTTTGACATAGGCGCGTCTTTTTTGTGCTCGGCCGCCTTGCTGGCAGTATCGCTTTGCGCTTTTTCGGCAGGCTTTGACGTGTCGTCAGTTTTCGGAGCCTCCGCTTTTGTCTTATCCGCGTCGTTTGCGGGTGCGGCTTTGATCTCGTCCGCGTTCTCTTGCCTTACCTCAGCCTTCACTTCCGATTTCACTTCCGATTTCGGGGCTTCGGCGGTTTTGGCGGAAACGGCGGGTTTCGGCTTTGCGATCGTGAAACTGCCGTCAATATAGCTGTCGATATTTTCGATCTGCTTAGTGCTTGTGATAAACTCCATCACAATGTTAAACTCATCGGCGTTCAGACTGCCGGACTGAGTTTTGCCGGTAACGCCCGCCTTGGAGATCAAGTCAAGCATATCCTTGCTTTTAAGTTCAAGTTCCTTTGAAAGAGTGCTTATCTTATATTTAATATCATTATTTGGCATACAAATTAACCCTCACTTTCGGTGACCGTCCGAGGCGTTTGTTGCGCCGTCGTTTCGTAAATGTTTTTTACAGCTGCGGCAAGGTTTTTGTCGGTAATACCGAGCGACACGATCGGTCGTTTGCGACCGACGGCACGGCATATATCCGTCGGATCGATATCCGTGCGGATAATTTCGACTTCAAGCTCCGCGCAACGCTCATCAAGCTTTCTCTTAGTGCGTTCGGAGGCAGAGTCCGAAAGCAAGACCAGACATACGCGGCATTTGAGCACGCCATCAAGCGTAAGTTCACTTCCGTAGGTAAGCTTCCCTGCTTTGGCGGCAAGCCCTAACATTCCGAGCATCTTCTTCTGCGCAGCGTCAAAGGTATCACGGGTCATTTCCGTCACCTCCGACAATAGATTCCGAGAGCAATTTTATTATCTCCTCGGGTATCTCAACTCCCAGATTCCGACTGAGTCTCCCGGCTTTTACCGCTTTCCTCAGGCAGGCAGGATCGGGGCATATGTATACGCCTCTGCCCGATGCCTTCCCCTTTGCATCTATCGAAACGCTGCCGTCGGGTGCGCGCACTACACGTACAAGTTCCTTTTTGGGCTTTGTCTGATTACAGCCCACGCAACGTCTCTCCGGAATCTTTTTGTTCTGAGCATTATTCAAGCTGTTCAATACATTTACCTTTCCGGCGAAGCCGGTTCTTTATTGTTTAATATCGTTCGGGTAAGCACTCGGTCTTACTTTTCTTCGCTTACTTCTTCGCTTGATTCCTTGTCGTCGCCCGCTTTGGCTTTAACGTAAGGCACCGCGCCGTCCGCGGTAGTCTTTATGTCGATCTTGAAGCCGGTAAGTCTTGCTGCGAGTCTTGCATTAAGTCCCTCTTTACCGATCGCAAGTGAAAGCTGATCCTCTGCAACCACCGCGCGGCAGGCACGCTCGCCTTCAATTATTACCTTGTCAACGGTAGCCGGTGCAAGCGCCTTTGCGATATATTCCGCCGGATCGTCACTGTATTTGATGATATCGATCTTTTCGCCGTGAAGCTCGTCGGTGATGTTATTGATCCTCATTCGGCGGCTGCCTATGCACGCGCCGATCGGATCGACGTTTTCATCGCGCGACATAACAGCGAGTTTGGTGCGCACGCCCGCTTCACGCGAAACGCCCTTTATGATCACGGTGCCGTCCTGTATTTCGGGAACTTCAAGTTCGAACAGCCGCTTTACGAGTCCGGCATGAGTTCTGGAGATAGTCACGAGCGGTCCTCTTTCGGCGTTCTCTTTCTTGACTTCCATAATGAAGACCTTGAGCTTGTCATTCACATTGTAGACTTCGCCCGGGATCTGTTCTTCCTTTTTAAGCGTTACGCGGCTTGTGCCGGTATCGACGATAAGATCTCCGGTGACCGGATCGACCTTATCGACGGTCGCGGTAACGATCTCCTCTTTCTTTTCTTCATATTCGCGAAGCATCATTGAACGCTCCGCTTCACGAATCGCCTGAACAAGCACATTCTTTGCAGTCATTGCCGAAAGTCTTCTCATGTTTTTCGGCTTAAGCTCGGTCTCAACCACCGAGCCTACGGTATATTTGCGATTCAGCTTTTTCGCTTCGTCAAGCGAGATCTCGGTAACGTCGTTTTTCACTTCTTCGACTACGGTACGGGTCTGAAATACGCGTATGTCTTCCTTTACCGGGTCGATGGAAACGCGTATCTGCACCTGCGAATCAATCTCATGCTCGTATGCCTTTTCAAGCGCTACCTGTATCTTCTCGATAAGGTACTCCTTGGATATTCCCTTTTCTTTTTCAAAGGCATCAAGCGCCGCAAAAAAATCCTTATTCATTTTATTCGTTCCTTTCAATTATCATACGCATCATCAAAATTGAAAACGGTCCTCACTTTTGCGACCTTGTCGCACGGAAGTCTGACCTCGGCATCGCCCTCAAGTATCACAAGTTCATCGGGAGTATGCGATACAAGGCTTCCGCATACCGATTTTCTGCCGTTGAGCGGGGCAAACAGCTTTGCTTCGACTGTGGCGCCGATAAACTGCTCGTAATGCCAATCATATTTCAACTCGCGCTCGATCCCGGGCGAAGATACTTCAAGGTGGTATGCTCCCTCTATCGGGTCAGCCTCATCAAGGAGCGGGTCGATCGCACGGTGAACGGTCTCGCAGTCATCAATGGTTATGCCCTCCTCGCGGTCGATAGTGATACGCAGGTAGTAATCCGCGCCTTCCTTTACATATTCAACATCCCAAAGGTCATAATCGAGCCCGGAGATCACGGGTCCGACTATATCGGCAACCGTCGAAGCAATATTTCTATCGTTTTTCTTCATTAACAGCCTTCCTTATCCGGACAAAAAGTAAGAGTGGTCTTTCAACCACTCTCCTTTTTCAATATCTTACTGTAACAGTATACCACCGTTTTGTCCCGATTGCAATAGTTTTTTAGAATTTTTTTGCATTTTTTACGATTTTTTTATCCTTGGAGCGATATTCCACACCGCTTCGGCATATTTGCGCACGGCACGATCGGAAGAAAACACTCCCGCACCGGCGATATTCGCAAGCCCTTTTTCTGCGTTTTTGCGGCGGTCGGCAAAATCCGCAAGCGCTGCCTTTTTGGTCTGATAGTATTCCGGGAAGTCCTTTATCACATAATATCTGTCGGCGCCGTGATTCATGAGCGATTCGTAAAGTTCGGGATATCCGCCCGACCTGCAGAGCCGTCCGAACAGTTCAAGCGTTTCCGAGAGCAACGCATCCTTTTTGATTATTTCGGCT
>DHJP01000021.1:0-6081 GCA_002404395.1 Clostridiales bacterium UBA4717 | reverse complement strand
GCACCGAAAATATAATTGTTTTCTCTGCCTGCCTCCTTGACGATCTCGATATTTGCGCCGTCAAGCGTCCCGAGCGTCAGCGCGCCGTTTAACATCATCTTCATATTTCCGGTGCCGCTCGCCTCAAAGCCGGCGCAGGAGATCTGCTCCGATATATCCGCCGCCGCGCAAAGCAGCTCTGCATACGAGACATTGTAATTTTCAACAAAATGGACGGCAAATCTGCTCTTCAGGTGTGGATCGGACATAAACAGCTTTTCAAGCGCGCATATATAGGCAATGACATTTTTGGCCTGTCGGTAGCCGGGCGCCGCTTTGCCTCCGAACAGAAATACGCCGGACGGAAGCAGGCTCAAGCCGCCGGATCCTGATTCGATATACATTGCAGTCAAAGACAGCGCGTTCAAAAGCTGACGCTTATACTCATGTATGCGCTTGATCTGAATATCGAATACCGCGTCGGGGTCAAAGCTTACCCCCTCGTGCTTACCTATATATTCCGATAGTATAACGTGCCGCTCGCGTTTTACCTTTACAAACTCGTCTATCGCCGACTTATCATTTTTGTATTTACCGACTTCGCTTATACGGGACAACTCATATATCCACTCATCATTTCCGCAAAGTCTCGTAACAAGCCCGGATAACCCGGGATCTGCCAGCAACAGCCAACGCCGTTGGGTGATCCCGTTTGTAATATTGATAAGTTTACCCGGAAAAACACGTTCGTGCTCCGCAAACAGCTTGGTTTTAAGAATCTCGGTATGCAATTTGGCGACACCGTTGACCTTTACCGACGCATAAAGCGCAAGCTCCGCCATTCGCACCCTGCCGTCTTTCACGATACTCATTGACTCATAGTCAGCCGCGTCAAGTTCGGACTTCAAGCGCAGATCGATCTGTCTGATTATATCGGCTATGCCCGATAAAACCGCGTTCATGGTCTCAATGCTCCAACTTTCGAGCGCCTCGCTCATGACCGTATGATTGGTATATGCAAAGCTGCGGCGAGAGATCGCGAAGGCTTCGTCAAAGCTCAAGCCCTCTGCTTCAAGCAGTCTGATAAGCTCGGGGATCGCAATTACCGGGTGAGTATCGTTGAGTTGGAAAATATTTTCGTCGGCAAATCGGCTGAAATCACTGCCGTAGACCGTCTTATAACGTCTGAGCACATCTTTAAGCGATGCGCTTGCAAAGAAATACTGCTGTCTGAGTCTTAAGAGCTTGCCCGAATCGGTATCATCCGCCGGATACAGCACGCGCGAAATATTTTCGGCTTCATTTTTTTGTTTAAGCGCGCCGCTGTAATCCTGCTTATTGAAGAGTGCGAAATCAAACGGTGTATCAGGGTGAGCTTCCCAAAGTCTGATATTTGCGGCATAGCCATTGCAAAAGCCGAAGATCGGAATATCATACGGGAGCGCGCACACCGAAAAATCGTCGAAATCGACCGTGACCCTCTCTGAGTACATCGGAATCGACCAATGATCGCCGAAGCGCGTCCAATCGTCGGGAAGCTCGGTCTGTCCGTGCTCATTTATCATTTGCCTGAATATTCCGTATTTGTATCTGATCCCGTAACCGCAAAGCGGCAGTCCGAGCGCCGCCGCAGAGTCCATATAGCAAGCGGCAAGTCTGCCGAGTCCGCCGTTTCCGAGCCCGGGATCGTCAAGTTCGCTGAGTTTCGCAAAATCGCCGCCGTGCTTCTCTATGATGCCGCGTACTTCATCGTATATTCCGAGCGCCTGAAGATTATTCTCGGTCATGCGCCCGAGTAAGAACTCCGCCGACAGATAATATGCGCGTCTCTGCCCTTTTTTCACGCTCATGACCTCGGCACGTCTGCCGGCGTAAAGGCGCATGACCGTGTCTGCGACTGCCGCCTCAAGCTCGTACGGTTCGGCTTCGCTCACCTGCTTCATAAAATGCGACTCAAGGTAGGAGACAATGCCAAGATCAAGCAGCTTACTGTTGCTCTTATCACTCATATTTACTATATCCTTTCAAACATCGGCATAATATCGCTTATCGCAAAGCCTGCCGTACAGTGCTGCCATACGTGACAGGTTATGGGCAAGCGCAGTATTTATATCTTCCGCGCGCGCTCTCCATTTCCAATTTCCCGACTCGGTCGACGGCGTATTCATTCTTCCCTCCGCTTTCAGCCCGAGCAGGTCCTGAAGCGGTATTATCACCGTATCCGCCACACTCGCGTAAAGCCTTTTCACGGCGGTTGCCGACACATTGCTTTCGCAGTCAAGATAGTCCTTGACGAAACGCCGCTCGGCATCATTCAAAGCCTCAAAATAAGCTTCAAAGGTCGGATTGTCGTGCGTTCCGGTATATGCAACGCATTTCTTTCCGTAATTATGAGGCAGATGCTCGTTTGACGCGTCCGAATCGAATCCGAACTCAAGTATTTTCATTCCCGGATATCCGCATTTCGACAAAAGCGCTTTAACCTTATCGTCGATGAAGCCGAGGTCCTCCGCAATTATCCCGACACGGGACAGCGTATTCGACAGCGTCTTGAAAAAGTCATATCCGGGGCCGTCGAGCCATTCCCCGTCTGCCGCGCTCTTACTGTTGCCGGGTATGGCGTAATAAGAAGAAAAACCTCTGAAGTGGTCGATCCTCACATAGTCATACAGCTCGGCGATCCATTCAAAGCGTCGTCTCCACCATGTATAGCCGTCAAGCTTCATACGCTCCCAATCGTAGATCGGGTTGCCCCAGAACTGACCTTCCGAATTAAATGAATCGGGCGGACAGCCTGCGGCAAGCTCGCACGACAGCTCGGGCGTGACTTTAAAAAGTTCGGGAGACTCCCACACATCAACGCTGTCTGCGGCGACATATATCGGTATATCTCCTATTATCGAAACGCCTGCTTCGGAGGCGTATTTTTTTAATGCAAAATACTGTCCGAAGAACTTGTACTGCAAAAATTTCCAGAATCCGAGCTCGCGCACGTTGTCGTCTTTTTCAAGAAAGGCTTTTATCGCCCGTTTGTCACGGTATTTGTATTTATCCTGCCACTTTGAGACCGCGACGCCGTTTTCACGCTCCTTGAGCGTCATAAACAGCGCAAACGGATCAAGCCAAGCGCTGTTCTTTTCGCAAAATTCAATAAACCCGTGCTCTTTCGGATCAAAACTTTCATACGCATAGCGCAAAAGCTCATAGCGCGTGCCGTACAGTCTGCCGTAATCCACGCTCGTTTCGCCGCCCGAAACTTTATGACGGCGCAGATATTCGCGCGAGAGCAATCCGTCTTCGCGCAAAAGCTCGGGATCAATAAAATAGGGATTCCCGGCAAAGCCCGAAAAGGACTGATAAGGCGAGTCTCCCGGTCCGGTCATTCCGAGCGGCAGTATCTGCCACAGGCTCTGCCCCGCGTCATGCAGGAAATCCACAAACGCATACGCACTGCCGCCGAAATTACCGATGCCGTACTCCGACGGCAATGAAGATATATGAAGTAGTATTCCGCACTGTCTCATAATCTGAGATTCTTCCCCGTTTTATCATCAAACAGATGTATTTTGTTAAGGTCGATCGCAAGCTTGAGTCTATCGCCGGGCGCGACAGCTATTCTTGAAGGTATACGCGAGATCACCCGCTCGCCGCCGAAAGTAAAATAGACATAGAACTCCGCGCCCATCATTTCGGCAAGCTCGGCTTTGGCCTCGATCTCGTAAGTCGATTCCAACCCGAAATAAAATTCTTCGGCATGGATATCCTCAGGGCGTATACCGATAAGGATACTCCCCTCCCGCTCGCGCAATGCCTTTGCACTTGACGCGTCGGCGACCCACTCGTGTTCACCGACCTTTATAATCAGCTTATTCGAGCGTCTCGTTACCTGTGCCGGAATCAGATTCATACGCGGCGAACCGATGAATCCGGCAACAAAGGTATCCGCCGGGAAATGATACAGATTCCGCGGTGTGTCGTACTGTCTGATCACTCCGTCCTTCAACACCACGATCTTGTCAGCCATAGTCATTGCCTCCACCTGATCGTGAGTAACATACACGAAGGTTATGCCGAGCTTCTTATGAAGCTCGGAGATCGACGCACGCATTTCGCCGCGCAGCTTTGCATCAAGGTTTGAAAGCGGCTCGTCAAGCAAAAACACCTGCGGTGAGCGCACCATCGCTCTGCCGAGCGCGACGCGCTGACGCTGACCTCCCGAAAGCGCACGGGGCTTTCGGTCGAGATATTGTTCGATATCAAGCATTCTCGCCGCTTCCCGCACTTTTTTGTCTATCTCGTCCTTCGGCGTATTCCTGAGTTTTAGCCCGAAAGCAAGATTGTCGTATACGCTCATATGAGGATAAAGCGCATAGCTTTGAAAAACCATGGCGATATCGCGATCCTTGGGTGCAACTTCGTTTACCATACGATCACCGATATACAGTTCGCCCGATGTGATCGATTCAAGCCCTGCGATCATACGCAGCGTAGTTGACTTGCCGCATCCGGACGGTCCGACAAGTATCACAAAATCACGGTCCTTAATTTCAAGATCTAACCCGGGTATTACCGTGACGTTCCCGGGAAATGTTTTGGTTACTCCGACAAGTTTGATTCCTGCCATTCTGCCTGCCCCCGCTTCCGCAATCCGAAAGTCCCTTTCATGCTTTTAATTCTCTTTAGCCTTTGACCGCGCCGGCTACCACGCCTTTGATAATATACTTCTGACAGCTCAGATAGAAGATAACTACGGGAATTATCGAAAGCACGAGCATAGCCATGAGCGCGCCCATATCGCGCGAGCCGTATCCGCCCTGCAGATATTGCACCGCAATCGGTATCGTGCGGTATTTGCTGCCTATCACAAGATACGGCAGGAGATAATCGTTCCAGACCCACATGGAGTTTAAGATCGCGACCGTGATCGCGATCGGCTTCATCATCGGCAATACCACGAGAAAATAGAGTTTAACGGGCGACGCACCGTCGATCATTGCCGCCTCTTCAACCTCCCGCGGTATTCCCGATACAAAGCCGTAGAACAAAAAAACCGAAAGTCCGGCTCCGAATCCGAGATATATCAATACAATTCCGAGCGGATTGTCAAGCTTCAGAAAATTCGCGATCTTTGACATCGGAAACATTACCATTTGGAACGGCACGATCATACTGAACAAAAACAGTGTATACAAAAGCTTGGTAAACAGATTCCTCACTCTCGAAATATACCATGCGGTCATTGAAGTAAAAAATACGATCACCGCGACCGACGCGACGGTAATAAACAGCGAATACATAAACGCGCTGAAAAATCCGGTTTTGCGCAGTCCGTTCACATAATTTTCAAGTCCTGCAAAGGTCACGCTGTTCGGAAATTCAAAGGGACGGTCGGATATATAAAACTGACCCTTGAAAGAATTCATAAGCACCACAAGCACCGGCGCCAGAAACAGAAGCGCAAGCAAGGTGAGGATGATATAAAACAGAATATCAAGTCGTTTAGCGCGTTTTTCCATAGTTTTACACACACGAGCCGAAAGTACGACTCGTGTGCCATGCCTCCTTCAGCCGAACATCATTAGGCCTCATCCGCTCCGCGAGAGGTCAGTTTTTGTTGAACAAGCGCTATCAGCGCCACGATCAGAAAGAATATGACCGCCTTTGCCTGACCTACGCCTTCATAGCCGACGCGATTGTAAAACGTCTTGTAGATATCAAGCGCAAGCATTGCCGTTTCCTTGCCCGGAGCGCCGCCTGTCAGCGCAAGGTTCTGGTCAAATAACTTGAATGAATTTGTCAGGGTAAGGAAAGTGCAGATCGTCACTGCCTGCGACACCATGGGCAATATTATATAACGAAGCTTTTGCGCATAGCTTGCACCGTCGATATCGGCGGCTTCAAGCAGATCGGACGGCACATTCTGAATACCTGCTATATATATTATCATCATATACCCGATCTGCTGCCAATTCGTGAGGATCACAAGTCCCCAAAAGCCGTATTTTGCGGCATAGGTGATATCCACACCGAAATATCCGAGCACCCCGTTGATTATTATTTGCCAGATATATCCGAGCACGATGCCGCCGATCAGATTCGGCA
>DHJP01000115.1:2345-14504 GCA_002404395.1 Clostridiales bacterium UBA4717 | reverse complement strand
GACATTTAATAGTTAGTCTCCTTATCTCTTGAACTATTGCTCCGACTTTCTCTTTCGACTCAAATTCAAAAGCCGCGTCAGTAGGTTTACAAGCGCTTGCACTGCCGCTGAAAGCAGCAGCGCTCCAACCGTCGAAAATAACACAGCTATCGGAAAATACTTAAACCGCGAAATCGGTGTCGCGACCGCTTCCCTCAGTCGGCTGTATATTAAATCGTCGGTTATCCAAGTGCAGATATACGCGGTAAAGGTAAGCGACGATATGTATGAAATTAAATTATATACCGCCTGCGGCATTTTCGGATACCGAACCGAATTTATTAACAAAAACAACAGAATTGCATTTAAAGTATTCTGAAAACTGCCGTATTCCTGCCATACACCCGATACGAAAGGTCTTGAATAGCTGTACAGAATGTTATATCCGCCCGACAACAGCAACGAGATCATAAAAAGCAATGCAAGCCGCCCGGTCTTAAGCGCTTTGATATTCACATACCGCTTCAGATACGCTCCGAAAAAATAGTAGGTTATCGGATAAAGAAAGCTCCACCAATCCGGAACTATCCCCGCAAAGGAATCGGCTGACCAAGGCTTTAAAAGCGCACCCGGAGTTTTCACATCAAATACATTAAGCATCGACGGCAGGACCGTCAGCACTGCCAATACCGCCGACAAACAAAGCGCACCGTTTTTGGAAGCGATCCCTTTACAGATCAGATTGAGAAACGGGATCAACAGCGAAAGTCCCAGATACATTTCTACATACCAACTGTATTGCGAAAAACTCAGTATGTTCCTGAGCGTACCCGCAAGTGTGAACGGCTCGTGCAGAAAAGCCGCACGATACAGCACAATTAACACCGTAGCCAACGCATACGACAGGCAAAGCGGGATCAGCCGTTTGTAATGCGAAGCCAGCGACTTTACGTCAATACCGAGCTCGCGCTCCGACATCAAATATCCCGTGAGTAACAGAAACATCGGCACGCATATAACAAACAGGGTCCTGAGCAATACCATGAAATACATACACCCGCCGTAAACGGGCTGTTCATAAAAACCTGAGTTCAGAAAAAAATGCACGCACGGCACAAATATGAAGGCAACGATACGAAATATATCAAGCCCGATATCGCGTTCGTTTTTTGCATCTGACATGGCATTTCCTCCCGTATGTTTTTAATCCATGCTCGAAAAGCTCAGTGCGGCAACTTTTGAAGCATAAACTTACCGTTCTTTGGCAAAGATCCACAGCGTGTCATTTACCGCTTCGCCCTCTTTGCTCAGATTATACACGCTGAGCGTCACGGTTTCACCGTTCAGCTTTTTATAGCTTGTCCGTGAAACACTTCCGTCCGACAATTGCTTTTTCAAAACATCGTAATTCGCAAAGCTCATGAGCACTCTGTGATAATCGGGATTGACAGCTTCGCCGACATAGTTTGCAAATCTTTTGGAAAAGTTGCTGTCGCTTTCAAAACGTCCCGGATATGCCTTCGCCAGAATTATGTGCGATGTGTCATTTTCAAGTGAAATCCTCAGAATACCGCCGAAATGCGCCTTCATCTCAAGCAATATATGCTCGATCTCGTGCGGCTCAAAAGCGCCGTGAATATAGCCGATGTCATCATCGCAGTATACGCTTGTCTGCCCTTTGCTCTGATAGTAATTTGCCTTTGAATCATACATTCTGCTCTCGGCTTCTTTTACTATTTCCTTGATTTCGGAACACTGCTCACGGTATGAAACACCTATCGCAACATGATAATCAGTCCCGTCAAGCGCCGCAAGAAACGCTTCAACATTCGCCTTGACCGTCTCTTTTTCAATATTCCGTTCAAATACCAAAAATTCATCTCCGCCTATACGATAGATCCTTTCGCCCGCAAATACCCGCTCAAGCGAATTCGCTATGTATATAAGCATCTCATCGCCGGCGGCGTGCCCCAAGCTGTTATTTCTGATATGAAGCTCATTAACGTCAATAAAAACGCAGGCAATATTCTCAAGCTTTTGTCCGTGCAGTTCCGACAGTGCTTTTTCGTATGCCACACGATTTGAGACTCCCGTAAGTACATCGGTCGTAGCTTCGATCTGCGTACGAGTCAAATGCTTTCTGTTGCGAACGGCAACCGAAAAGCAAACGTCTATCTCATCAATAAGTTGCTTTGCGGCATATTTGTTTTGGGGATTTACCACGCCGAGAATCCCGTTATCGTCATTATAAGTTATCGTCGAAAAAATAATTTCTTTGATCTTATGCGCAACAAAAAAATCATAAAGTCTTTTGTCATCAGACAATAGCTTACGGTCAGCGCTTATGTCAATAACGCACATACTCGCAAGTCCCTTGTCTTTTAACTTGCCCGCATAACGGAAAAGCTCTGCTTTGAACTGTTTTCTGTATGCCTGCGACAATTTTATATCGTCCGAATCGGTTGCGATGTAATCTTGGACCTCTCCGAACTCGTCCATAAACATCGCCGAGCGCGACGCCGAGGCTTCAACGATCATCTGCAATGAGCTTGTAACATTCTGAGGCTTTTGATTTATTTCAAGCAACAGCTTTTTGATTTCCGATGCCGTATGTACGACCGCGCTCTTATACTTTTCACGACGTATGAAAGTATGAAAATACCACATAATGATAAGCAGCATCGCCGTTTGCGAAAGCAGCATAGCACCTATCACAATGTACATTTCGCGAAACAGATCCGACTCGTATCTGCCTAAAATAATTCCCCAATCATCGTTGAGACTTGAGAAAAAAACATATATATTCTCGTCTCTGAAAGACGATTTGAACGAAGAAAAGCCGCTCTGTTTTGTCATAAAATCATCGTAATGATGATCGTCTTCGTATTCTTTGCCTATAAACATAGACAATTCGCTCGGCTTTTCATTTAAAGTATCAACGATGAATTTGCCGCTCACTTTGTCATAGACGAAAAGCTGTGCATTAAGTTCATTCACATAATCCTCATACTTTTCGCTGATCGTATCAAGCGGAATGCCGCCGTACAATATACCTATCGTTTTCCCCTCGGATATGATCGGAGCTGCGCACCTGACGATCTCTTTTTCTCCCAAAGTCAGATCCGTCATTCTTCCGCTCAAGTACATACCCTTTTCCGCTTCGGCTTCAAATGAGATCTTTCCGGACAGATCAATGCTGCCGAGCCGTGTAACAAATGTGTTGTCGGGATTTAATATCCCGATAGTCGAAACAAGTCCTATGGATTCAAATGATTCAAGCATCGTATCATATGACCTGCCGTCCTCATAAAGCGTTGCGGCAAAATTCGCCAGATTTATAAGGTTGCTTCTGTCGGCGCTGATCCTGAGCGATAGATCCTTTTCTATATACGCCGTTTCCGCGCGAAGCTCATCATATGCCTTGCTTTTTGCATCATGGCGAAAATAGGACAGCATCGCCGCAAATACAAGACATATTAAAATCATGGCGACAGCAGTATTGTGTGCTATATTCCGCTTTTTGCTTTCGTATCTTGTATTCATCTTCTGTGTATCATCTTCTGTGTATCCTCCGGCCGTAGGATCTATGCAATATGGCTTTTACGCTATCCACCTTACTTTTTCACGTTTTGTGATCGGTTAGTTTGGCATATCCGCATTTTCCTTGGCAAACTGCAGTGACTGCCCGTTGCACGAGCTTCAGTTAAATATATGTAATAAATAAAATCACACAGATGTACAACATAATTTATATTATGTTGCAGTAAGGTAAGTCAAACTTATATACTTCTATATATTCTAACAAAAAAACGATGATTTGTCAATAATTCTCACTGTTTTGACATTGTTTGTCAAATTCAGTCACCATTAAAGAAACATAACAGCGCATACAAATACAAGAAACAAATTTGTACGTCATAAAATTTGTGTATTATAACGAGCTTCGGTCTTTATGCAATACGAATATATATAAATCAGTTAAAAAGCACACACCTTACTGCAACATAATATAAATTATGTTGTCAGCACTTCAACATCTTAGCAGACCGAGCTTTTGGATCTGCATTCTGTGAATCTGTCCGCTCTCCATCGTATATATCCTGGTCGTGTTCACGTTTGAATGACCGAGAATATCCGCCAGCCTTGAAATGTCCTTTTCAAGCGAATAATATGTTCTGGCAAACAAGTGCCTGAAATTATGCGGAAACACCTTAGACTTTGAAACATTTGCAGTGTCGCACAGCTTCTTGAGCATTCTCCAGATATTGGTTCTGTCAAGCGGCTTTCCCGTTTTGGTTGCAAATACCGGGAAGCCGCTTTTTATGTTGTTTTCCTTAATGTATTTCGAAAGCATCCTGCACAATTGCTTCGGCAAAATAACCTGACGCACCTTGCCCTTGCAGTTTATAACCGCCCTTTCCGCTCTGACCGCTTCGACGCTTACAAACCGCAATTCGGAAATTCGGATCCCGGTTGAACAGATGGTCTGCATAAGCAGATACATTCGGCGGTCCTTTTGGCTTTTTGCCGTATTTAACAATCTGCCGTATTCGGCTTTGGTAAGCTCCCTATCCTGCCTCAGGAAGGTTTGCCTTTGAATCTTCAAAGTCTTGACCTTGCAGGAAAACCATTCGTTAAAAACAAAAAAATTGTTTAATGAAGATAACATGGAATTTACGCTTGCCGGCGCATAAGTTTCGATCAGCTCCTGCTTGTACTCAAGCACGAGCGATTTCTCCACACTCCTGCCGCGCATCCACTTCATAAAAGCAACAGTATCACGGATATATTTTTCGACAGTTGCCTGCGCCTTTTCTTCGTTTTGCAAATAGCTTTTGAATTTCATTATTTTTTCACTCGTTATTGTTCTCATATCAAACGCCTCCTTCAGACAAATTGCACCCTTATACACTCGTTATATCTCAGGTATATCAATGCTTAACGGAAATTCGGGCAAAATAAAAAGTCAGGAATGGTCTGCGGACAAGGCAGCGATTGCCCAAGTCGGTTCAGTCCATTCCTGACAACAACATTGTACTGTACAAAAAGAGCGTTGTCAATACCTGTTATACAAAAAGTCCGATAAATGTCTCATAGCTGAAAGCAAGCGTAAACATTCATTTACAAAGCGGCGTCTCAGCCTTCACGCGCTATACCGCCGAGTCTGACGAATCCGTGCGCCGATTCATCACTGCAAGCAGTCCGCCGAACATCCAAAGATTACCGAAAGCGATCCATGCGCAGGAAAGCGCGTTGATAAACTGCCGGTTGCCAAGCAGGCTCGGAAGTACGGCGATGAGCATACCGATCGGCAAAGAGAACAACACGCACCATTTCGGACAGGGCGTCTGCCCCTTTGCAATAGCTTTGATCTGCGCCGTCGAAAGCACCGCAAAAAATAACCAAAACAGCACTAACGCCGGCAGGATAAAATAAGTTGCATAACGCAAAGCCAGTTCATCCGCCAAGCCGTGTTTCATCAAAAATACGAGCGCACAGGTCGGCACATGAAAGCCGCACGCGCCGAACATCAGATATCCGAATATGCCGGCGCGATAACTGTGTGCATATCCCGAAGAATACGGCACTATCATCCGATATATGCCGAAATAAGCAAGTCCCTCAAACACCATGCCGAACAATCCGAGCAATGCCGCAACCAAAATACCGCGGTCTGAGGTTCCCGTATACGCCGAGAACATTCGCGGCAGTCCCGTAAGCGTTTCATCCTCTATGCCCCATCCGAGCATCATGTCACCGATAAAATGAAGCATGGATGCGAACAGACCGATCGCTAACAGTTTCCTGATACGCGGCATATCAAGCTGACGTGAAATTCCGATATCGTTAAAGTCGTTCATATGTTTTTTCTCCTATATCCGCAGTCACAGTACGGACCGCCTGAAGCAAGCGTATATTCACGCACAAATTCCGTCGCACCGCCCGCCTCGCTCATTGTATAATCGAGCTGACACAACGCAGGCGTAAGCTCATAAAGTCCGAGCTTTTTCATAAGCACACAGATTCCGCATTTTGTAAAACGTCCCTCATAACCGCTTCCGTCTGGATATTCGTAAAAATCCATGTTCCACGAATAGGGATTACGGTCGGCGGCTTTCAGTGCGGCAGTCGCCTTCATTCCGGCAATATCTTTTTCCGTGTATTTGGTTTTCCCGCTCATGCGGCAAAACCACTTCATCGGCTTTGTCATCATAGCTTCGGCATAGTATTTTGTCAGCCGTTCAACGTCCGGCCGCTTTGGCATTGCAAGAATGAACGCGCCTATCATGGCACAGTTTACGATATTCATTTTGAAGCGATCGGCTTTTTCAAATTCGGGCAGAGTGCGGATTATTTCCTTGTATTTCGGCTTTGCTTTTTCGGTAATTGCGTTTGCTTCATCTGCGGTATAGCCGAACACCGCCGTCAATTGTTTCCTGAACGATCTTCCAAACAGTGCCCACATACCCATGGGCATACCCGCATATTTCATACCGATCTCTCCATTTCTCTCTGCATCCCGACCGTCAAGGTCATCGTATAAATGCAACACTGTTGCGCTTTTCATGCTCATGCGAAGTTAGCTTTTGCTAACTTCATGTTTTCTAAAAAGCTGCACACAGGCAGCTTTTCGATCATCTTTACAAAGTCTTTTCATTCATCGCACTGTTGTACAAGCACACAAACAGAGCAATTTCACCACAATCATTACAATCTGAAACACCGCAAATTCAGGCTCCGCGCACGGCAAAGCAAACAGTTTCGGACTGCGGTAAAAATTTTTATACAACTGTATTGTATCACAAGCGTCAGAATTTTGCAATATGCTTTTTAAATTTTGCTATATGCAAATTAAAACTACCCGAAATACGAACGTTTTCACGCAATTATTGAGCGAGTGTATTCCTCAAAAATTATTTCATACCGCTTTATCTGCGGACTCTGCGTTATCTTTTTGACAAGCCGAGCCTAAAAAAATTGCACCCCGCCTCATTTCTGAGGTGGGGTGCAACCTTTCGATCGCACCGGCGGATCTGAATCATTTCTTTTTCACCGGATAACAAACTTCGGTAACAAATTCATTAGGATCATTTGTTTCGTGCGGGCTGACGTGGTAGATATTGAACATCGGACCTGCGCTTTCATATCCGTTTGCATCGAGCCACGCGGCAACGGCGGCATACACTTCGGTAATCAGATGATATCCGCCTTTGAAGGTACAGCTTGCAACCGTAACCTCCGGCAATGTCATGAATTAGGCAAAATGCTTTATCATCAATGCCTGTTTGCTCTGTTTGATTTATTGAGTTTTGCAATCTCTTTGAACTTCGTTCGTTTGGCTTCAAGATATCGGCTGTTATCCGCCGCATATTTGTTTTCGGCTTTCAGCTTCCGATATGATTCAAGACGGGCGGCGTCAAGCTTACCATCCTCTACTGCCTTAAGAACAGCACACCCCGGCTCCGCCATATGCCTGCAATCCGAGAACTTACATTTTTGAGCAAGTTCCTCTATATCCGCAAAGGCTATATCAATGCCGTCTCCACTGTCCCACATTCCAAGCTCGCGCATACCCGGCGTGTCAATAACAAATGCGCCGTTCCGAAGAGCGATCAGCTCTCTGTGCGTCGTTGTGTGCCGCCCTTTGTCTTCGTTTCCGATCTCATGCGTGGCGAGACTGTCTTTACCGATAAGCTTGTTGATCAGCGTAGACTTTCCGACACCGGAAGAACCGATGAACGCAACGGTTTTACCCGAAAGTATATACTTCATGACCGCCTCATAGTCCCCCGCAAGCGATGATATCGCCAACACATCCGCACCCTGAGCGATATTTTCCACTTCACGTATTTTGGCTTCCACATCGGGGCAAATATCGGATTTTGTCAAAACGATCACCGGGCTCGCTCCGCTGTCGTAAGCTATTGAAAGATACCTTTCAAGGCGTCTGAGATTGAAATTCCGGTTAAGCGACATACAGATAAACACGATATCAATATTGGCGGCAACCACCTGTTCCTGCTTATCTTTACCCGCCGACTTTCTTATAAAACAGCTCTTTCGCGGAAATAATTCCATGATCACGGCATTGCTGTCGCCTTCCTGCCATTCGGCGATAACATAGTCCCCTACCGCGGGATAGTCCGAAACCGTTTGCGCACCGTATCTGTATTTACCCGACACCGACGCCGACTTCACTTCTGTTCCGTTGCTTATTTTATAAAGTCCCTTTTCCTGAGATATGACTCTCGCCCGTAATTCACTCATGCTTTTGTCTCCGTATTTCTAATTGTTCAGGCGCAAATTACGCGCCGTGCTTACCATGTTTTAATACTTTAAACCGCCGTTTATCCCGCATTATCCGACGAAACTCAGCGGAACGACTGTACCGACACCGTAATGTGTGCCGCGCCGAAGATAAGCATAACCGCCGCCGCGGGATAATTTCCCATCCAGATCGCGGCGCACAGATAATAAAGCACCGGAAAAATTGCAAGCGGGAGCGGCACAAACAGAAATGCTTTTCCGAGCAAAGCCGCATCGCGCCCGCCTGCAAAGTAACGTATCCAGACAAGATAATACAAACACAAAAATATAACTGCGGCTATAAGCCACACACTTTGAGTGTTCAACTTTTTTTGATCCACCAACAATGTCAGCAAAATCAGATATACGATCCGACTTACGCTTTCAACGATCTCCACCCATCGCGTGACAACTTTGTCAGCTCCGAAGGCTCCCGACGGCGGAAAAATCACGTAAGCAATATTGACAAACATAGGCAGCGCAAATACAATAATTCCCACAAATGAAAACGACAGCTTCATATTCACAGCACCACCCCCGCTTTCACTGCAAAGCCGGGAAGCTTTGTCGGTTTTCCGTAAATTGCGATCAATGCGCGGAATTCTCTTCGGAAGGCCTCGCGAAGCTCGGACTCCGTCAGTTTAAGATGATCCGTATTGGCAAGAATCGCAAGCCCGTAGGAATAATAAACCATATCCCGATGAAAATTTTCGGCTGTTTCTTCGCTGTAACCGAATTCATCGACGATAGTTCGGATCGCTTCGGGAAAAAGCACATCATTTTGATAAGCCCCGAGCTGCTCTCCCTCAATATAAAGCCATCTGAAAAGCTGTTTTTCTTCCGCGGCAAATTTCACAAATCCCATACCGTAGCTGCTGTAACGGCTGTCATTTCCCTCATGCGCCTGCAACGAATCACGGACGCGCTGAGTATGCTTACAGATCGCGCGCTCGGTCAGCGCAGATTTGAGTTCCGCCATGTTACGAAATGAAAAATAGATCGGTTGCGTGGAACATCCGAGTTTTTTTGCAACACTTCTGGCATTTATCGCCGAAAATCCGCCCTCGCGCAATACGTCCACCGCCGCATCGACAATTTCTTCCCTTGACACTTTTTTTGACGCCGGCATAAGTCCGCCTCCCAATAATAACATTGTGTTATGTATAACGCAATGTTATTATACATCAATGATCTTCGTGTGTCAAGAATAAACATTAAAAATTTGATCAAAACAACTGTCCCGGCAGCTTCAGCTTTTCCTTTTTCGGAAAAGTCGCTTCAAACCGTTCAAAGTCATCCGGATCTTTTTCACAAACAAAATATCCCTCCGGGTCTTTATATGTACCAGATATACCGTCAAGAAAACCCGGAGTCAGCTCCTTAATGAGAAAATAATCCGCTTCGGGATCATCGGCGTAACGAACGCCCCTTGTCTTGGCAGGCACGAAGCCGGACTTGCCGTAAAACAGAATATTTCCGGTAATAGCGAGCGCATTTGCGCCCATTTCACGCGCTTTCTCCATGGAATAATCAAGCAACCGCTTTCCGTATCCCTGACGCTTGTATGCGGGTAAAATTCCGATGGGGCCGAAAGTCATTATAGGCAGTTTTTGTCCATCGTCACATAAAATTTCAGAACGCACATATATGACCTGACCGATCAGCTTGCCGTCTTTCTCCATCACAAAATCAAGCTCGGGTACAAATGCGGGGTCGTCGCGATAGCAATGCAACACGTAGTGCTCCATGCAGCCCGGGCGATATACATTCCAAAATGCCTCCCGCGTCAGATCCTCGACCTTTCGATAATCGTCTTTGGTTTCAAGGCGAATGTTAATATTGTTTTCAGACATATTTTTCTCCTCATAGCTATAAACGTGCTTATAACGCACCGCTTCGGCACACTGTTGTAAATTCATCCGATTTCTATTTCTGCGCGTTGCACCACGCTAATACAGCGCTCAAATTTTCCGCTTTGACACGCTCGTTTCCGTGAAGCATCATATCAAGCATATCGTCCTCTTCGGGTGTGCGATCCGGCTTTTCCAAAAGGCTTTTTACCGAGAATTTTACCATAAGCTTCATCATCAGGCGATATACGCCATGCAGTTTATCAACACTAAAATTCCCCTGAAGCGTAAAGAGCGGTACCGTATTCGGAATGTGTGTTTTTGTGCAGACGTTTTCGATTTGCGTTCCGGTCTGCCCCATTCCGACTCCGCAGACGGCGCATACAGTATATTTTTTCGCCGCTGAAGAATATCCCTTAATACTGCCTGCCATGATCCAGCCGAGATATATGATCTTCGTTTTGGAAGGTAATAGTTTTAACGCTTCATTCAGCGTATACGCAGGCACTCCGATTTTCTCCGACAAAAGTTTTGCATATTTCTCGGTGCTTCCGGCATTGCTCGTATAAATAATTGCCTCTGTCATTTTATACCCTCCCGTAATTGCATTTTATAAATAAATCGATCGATATGCTCTTCAAGCAATTTTATGACCGCCGCCTTGTCATCCGCTCCGTCGTATACGCTGTAAAGCAGATACATCGGCCCGTAAAAGTCAAGCGCCGACTGCATAGCGGCTCCGTCAGAATCGGTCATCTTGCGAAAAATTGCCGCCATATACTCGGTCGGACCTGTCGCAAGATAATTCTGATAAAGTTTTGCCATTTCTGTGTCGCGATACTGCTCAAGCGTTATCATCTTACGAAATCGAGCGGGAAAAGGCTCCTCTGTCCAATGACGAAACTGCGCAATACTGTATGCGCGGATCTTTTCTATCGGTGTTTTCATATAAGCATCCGCAAAACCGTTAGGTTCGGTCTCGGGCATATCATATTCTTCGGCACGTTCATAGTCCATATCGCTCATACGCTTAACAATACTCTTTAATATTTCCCGCTTGCTCGCGTAGTGCTTATACAAAGCCGGTTTTGTAATTCCGAGCTGTGCTGCGATATCATTCATAGAAGTGCCTAAGTATCCGTTCTGTGAAAACAGCTTCAGGGCAACCTCCGGAATTTTTGCTTTGGTTTCTCCGCTCATAAAAATTTCCATGTCGGCGCAGCCGACTCAAATCATTTTAAACTTGTTTGAACATTCATGCTATTCAGCTATATTAAGTGACCGTTCGGTAACTATTATAGTTACCGAACGGTCACTTGTCAATAGATTTGAAAAATTTTTCAGAAAATTTTTTCCTGCAGTACAGAATAACGCCAACCGTCGTATATTTTACGAGCAAAGATCCTGACGTTCGGAAATTATTTTCTTCACGTGCGACTTATTCCCATCGGAAAAAGCGCACAGCTAAAGCAGTGGAAAGCGCAGTGACTCCAAGCATTACACAGATCGGCAGCAGAACGCTGCCCACCCCGATACCTAAAAAAGTATTTTTCATCATCATTATTCCTTGCGTCAGCGGGAAGAAGCTGACGAGCTTGCGCATTACCGGCGGCATGACTTCTATCGGCAACGTCGTGCCGGAGAAGATCAGCATTGGGAAATAGAGGATCGACGCAATTACACTTGCCTGTTTAACATCTTTGGCTACGCCGCCCACCAGCATACCGACTGACAGGGTCGAGAACATAGTCAGCGCCCAACTTCCAAGGAAAGCGAAAAGCGAACCATGCAACCGCACGCCACACAAAAGCGCCGCAACTGACAGCGTCGCAAGGGATACGGCACAGTAAACTATATACATGGAAAGCTCAACACCAAGAACGAATACCGGACTGACCGGCGTAACACGAAAGCGTTTGAGAATTTTTAGCTCACGCAATCCCGAAACAGCCAGCGGCAGGCCCATAAGTCCGCTTGCACAAATGGCAACTGCGCTGACGGCTCCGAAAGACTGCTCCATGAA
>DHJP01000115.1:0-2305 GCA_002404395.1 Clostridiales bacterium UBA4717 | reverse complement strand
TCCATGAATGTATAGTCCGCACCATCATAGGCCGGCTTTTTCCCGTAAATGATGCCGAGGATGATGAAGATCACAAGCGGCATGATGATGGCGAAGATCGGCATATTCATGTCCCGCAGGCTAAGCTTCAGTTCGGTTTTCAAAAAAGTAAAAAAGCGTTTCATGCATCCGCCTCCTCACTTGACAGTTGCAAATACGCATCTCCAAAGTGCTCAAAGCCGCATCGGCGCTTTGCCTGTTCCACAGTGCCGCGGAAAACGGGCGCACCCTTTTTCAGAATACATATTTCATCACACAGTGCCTCAACTTCATCCATAAAGTGTGACGTCAAAAAGATCGTCATTCCGTGCTCTTTGAGCGATTCAAGCGTTTTCCATACGCCGCGTCGAGCTTTTGCGTCAAGCCCGGTAGTCAGCTCGTCAAGGAACACAAGTTCCGGTCGTCCGATCAGCGCAAGCACGATAAAAAGCCGTTGACGTTCGCCGCCCGAGAGACTTTTCACCGCCGAGCTTGCTTTATCACCGATACCGAACTGCACACACAGCGCGTGCCAATCGTGAGGGTTTCTGTAGAGGCTTGCAGTTTCCTCGCAAAGTTCTGAAACCTTTATTTCTCTATGATAGTCGCCCTCCTGAAACTGCACGCCGATGCGTTCAAAAAGTGTGCGGCGGCGCTTTTTAGGATCTTGTCCTAACAGGCGAACCGTTCCCGAATCCGCCTGTTTTGTGCCGAGGATGCACTCGATCGTCGTGCTTTTACCCGCCCCGTTTGCACCGAGCAGACCGAATACACTGCCGCTTTTCACCGAGAGATCCAAATGATCGACCACCGTTATGCCGTTATAGGCTTTGGTAAGTCCTTTCACGAAAATCGCTTCGCTCATTTCTGAACCCTCCTGACTGCCCGCAGCTCGATATATCCGCGCTGACCGCGGGGTTCAAGCTGAATGCGCGGGTTATCATCGTCCCATCGGTAGCCGATGACCGACGGATCATAGCTGTCCATCGCCGCCTGCACAGTGCGAATGGCTTCGCAATAATCCTCCTCGCGGAAAGCTGGTCCCTGAAACATCAGATATTCGGATTTTGGCAGATGAATGGTATCAAAGCCCTCGGGAATTATTCCCATATAATCGGTTCCGACTTCCACTCCCTGCACATATGTGGAGGTATCGGACTTTTTATACTTCTCGGGCAGCCACATGGAAACAGGTTCGCCGCAAAGCGACTTCATACTCATGAGGATGCCCCACACATCACAGCTGACTTCCTCACAGTAGGGGAAATAATCCTCTGCACACTTGCCGCGTTTGATAATACACAGTCGCTCCGGCTTGCGGACGACCTGTATAAAAATCGGTTGAATGTTAGACATATCGATATTCTCCTTTCTCAGTTCACGATATTTTACACCGTAAGGAATGAAGAACCGAACAGGAACGGGATTTTTTATGTAGTCGCTCGGATTCAGACCGAACTCCCGATAAAACGCCCGTGTGAAAGTGTCCGCATTGGAAAATCCGGCGTCAAACGCCGCGTCAATGACTTTGACGTTTCCGCTCTGCAGCTGTTTTGCGGCCTCTGTCAGCCGATATTTTCTGATATACTCAGTCGGCGTCAGCCCAAGACAGTCCCGAAACAGTCTGTAGGAATACCACGGAGAAAATAATGATGCCTGCGCAAGATCAGACAAGCTGATTTCCTCCGTTTTGTTCTTTTCTATGTAATCCTGCATTCGCTGGACGGCTAAAACCTGTTCTTTCATGTACTTCAACTCCTTACAGGTAACATTATATCGCACAAAACGGATTTTTTCTCGACTTTCCTTGCTATTTTGTCCGGCGTTCCTGCCGGAATGCCGATAGCGGTCTTTACCCCACCAATCCGGTATCAGTTCCCTGAGGGTGACGGTTTCTCTACTTGCATAATCCACCACAATCTCCGTATTTTCGTTTTTTTCATTCAACTGATACAGGAACTCACGGCAAGCACCGCAGGGCATTCCGCTTCCGGCGTTTCTTCGGTCAGCTCCGACCGACGGAGCTGCTTTAAGTTTTCCAAAACGAACGGACTGTTTACAGCGATTTGCCCCAGCGTCGGGCATCCGTCCATCTGTTCGCAGTCCGCGCAGGTATTAAGTCCCTTTTCCCGGACGCAGTTACGTACGTGGCAAAGCTTGTCGCAGAACGGCGTTTTTGCTCCGTCTATGCGGCATCCGGTACAGTTTATCATTTCAGGTATGATCGTTACCCCGTTGAGCTTTGTCCACAGGGCGGCGGTTTTCTCACGCAGGGCGTTGTCGTTTG
>DHJP01000194.1:18214-27377 GCA_002404395.1 Clostridiales bacterium UBA4717 | reverse complement strand
TCGCGGTTAGGGTCATCTTGTGCGATTTTAACTACGCGGATAGTCTTCTCCGGAATCGGTTTGAACTTTTGCCCGGCAAGACGGTACACTTCCTGTACCCACTCTTCGTTATGTCCCCAAAAAGTGTATCTTTCAATATATTTCATAGTATTATACTCCCCAATCAAATTTTAACATATATTCATCAAGCAATGTAAACAATTCGGGCATATCTTTATATACTTCTTTAGCTATGTTACGGATATCATACCAACTTTTGAATTTGTCGTAGTCGGTTCCGTATGGAATGTTTTCTCGCCACAAATTGGTTATTTTTTTATGCACTTCGCTTGAAAGTGCCACTGAAATTATATTATCTTCTTTGATTCTCAAGCTTTTGGCAAGCCTTTTTTCTAACAAATGGTGCGCTTCATATTTGGTCCCCTTGGTTACACGGCGAAGGTTTTTGTATGAGTCAACCACAAACTCTCCGCTGTTAACTGCTTTGGTAAGATCGTGTACAGTGTTTGCACTATTTAAAAGCTTTACAGCCGGGACAATTTTTCTGCTTTTGTGAGTCGCCGATGCTACATCAAAAATACTATCCAAGCATTTCAGTGATCTGAGCGCGTCGAAGCAATGGTTCGCCGCGGCAATTATAGCGTCAGTATCATCAAGTATAAAAACGACTTTTCCGGAATATGACCCGGGAATAACCGGCAAAAATATACTACCTATGTCCCAAGCCAGAAAAATGCCATTTAATAGTGACGGGTCTTCTTCATAGTCTTTTAGGCTGTAATACAGACTTATGAAGTCAAATATTGTTTCAAAATATTCCCCGCTCGGATCGATGAAATTGACGGGATCGCCGGCACAGTAGACATACCAATTCGCTCCGTCACAGATCGGATCCTCACTTATGAATCTTGCGGTAAGGGGATCGTAGTAACGTGCGCGGAGATAGATCAGCCCCGTTTCGGAGTCGAAGTATTCACCGGCATAACGGAAAGGATTGGAGGCACATTTGTCGGTGTCAAAGGGGGTGCGTTCCTCATATCCGTATGCGTCGTATCGATAGGTCTTGACTACCTCGCCGTATTCGTTGAGGATCGACTTAACGTCACCGTGAGCGTCGATACGGTAGGCGAAGTGCTCGCCGTTTTCCGAATAGCCGATCAGCCCGTTTCCTCTGTAGTAAGCGCGCGTCCCGTTTATGCCGTACTCGTAGACTACGCTTGCATTGCTGTTTACAAAGTGCAGGGTATTACCGTCTGTGGTCTTACTTATACGTGTGCCGGTATGGTCATACGCATATGAAAGCTCACACTCGGGCGTTGAAACAGCGACCATTCTGCCGAGCGAATCAAAGCTGTAGCGATCGGTTTCACCGTTTTCGAGCTTTGAAATAAGGTTGCCGTTTGAATCATATCCGTATACGGAATAACCGCCGTCAAAGCTGACGCGTGAAGTCAGGCGGTTGGACTCGTCGTAAGTATAGCCGATAATATTGTATGAAGTATCGGATACCTGATAAGTCTTTGAAATATTGCCGTAAACGTCAAATTCGTATTCGGTAATACTGCCTTTATCATCGGTAACATAAGTGAGTCTTCCGGAGCGGTCATATCTGTATCTGCGCACACCGGAAGCCGATTTTTCGTAAATGCGTCTGCCGGAACGATCGTAACTGTATACACATTCTTCGGAGAGACTGCCGTTTGAAAAATAGCGGATTCCCGTGATCCTGCCTGATGGGTCGTAATCAAAGCGGCTTGACTGCCCTGTGCCCGAGTTGTCTGACTCTGTAAGTCTGCCGTTTTTGTCATAGGCGTAGCTGACGTTTCCCGACGGAGTTTCGGTGCACTTCAGTCTGCCGTACTCGTCATAAGCGTAAGTCTGAGTATATGCGCCGTCGATCTGCATCGAAAGAAGCTCGCCGTCGCTTCCGTAGGTATATGCAATTTTACCGGAGGGATTTTCGGAAGAAATAAGCTCGCCGAAGTCGTTGTAGAGGTTGCGTGTGAAGTCGGTTTCCGAAAGTCCTGACGCTTCAATTATGTTACCGCGGATATCGTAGCGGTAGGTATATCCGACGTCTCCCTTTGATGACGATACTTTTATCAGTCTGCCGAGGCCGTCATAACAATTATAAAGGATATCACCGTTTCTGTCAATTGATGTAATCAGATTTCCTGCGGCATCATAGATAAAGCGCTTGGCCTTTCCGGTCGGGTCGGTTTCTGTGATCGGTCTGCCGTAAGCGTCGTAAGTGTAAAGCGTGGTGCGCAAGCCGCTTTTTTCGCTGCCTGTGCTCATTGAGGTCACACGACCCTCAAGATCATATGTTAATACGACTGCAAGCTTTAAAATCTTTCACGATCGGCCAAAATTCGGGACAGCATAAAAATATTGACAATCGCCTGTGCATGAGTTATAATATTCTTCGGAAACAGCTAAAATAATGATGAAAGGACAGGTAAATGTAAATGGACGCGGGAAGTAATCGAAGTTCGGAACCTCACGGGCGAGAAAATCGTTATAATACTGCCGTGCTCCTTGCGGCATTTATCTGAACGCCCGTGCGGGTTCCGTCATCGAAACAACGCCCTTCTGATTTACAAAAGGGAATAATTAAATGGAGGAAAAAATTCTTGAGCTGCTTGAAGCGCGAGACTTCAGGCAACTGCGGCAGCTTTACTCCGAAACCGAGAGTGCTGATATTGCGCTTTGTTTTGCCGAGCTGCCCGAAGATAAGCTTCCGCTTTTGTTCAGGCTTTTGCCGAAAGATCTCGCGAGCGAGGTCTTTGTTGAAATGGACAGCGATATGCAAAAATTGCTTATCGCCTCATTCAGCGACCGGGAGCTTAAAGAGGTCATTGACGATATGTATGTTGATGACACGGTCGATATCATTGAGGAAATGCCTTCAAATCTCGTTAAGCGTATTTTGGCTAATACTTCGAGCGAAATGCGCGGTCAGATAAACGAGATCCTTAAATATCCTAAGGACAGTGCCGGGAGCGTTATGACGGTTGAGTTTGTCGACTTCAAATCGGCGATGTCCGTTTCGGAAGCCTTTGAACACCTGAGGCGCACCGGTATTGATAAGGAAACGATCTATACCTGCTATGTGACCGACGCAAGCCGTCATCTGCTCGGAGTGCTTACCGTTATGCAGCTTATCATGGCTTCGCCCGACGACACGGTGGGCGGGATCATGGACACGAACGTGGTCAGTATGCACACGACCGATGACAGAGAGGACGTGGCAAAGGCGCTCGGCAAGTACGACTTTCTGGCTATGCCGATCACTGACGCCGAGGGCAGGCTCGTCGGCATTGTGACGATTGACGACGCGGTTGACGTTATTGAGGACGAGACCACCGAGGATATCGAAAAGATGGCGGCGATAACGCCGTCGGACGACAGCTATTTTCGCACGGGAGTGCTTGCGCACGCAAAGCTGCGCATACCGTGGCTGACTGTACTCATGCTGTCTGCCACCTTTACCGGTGCGATCATTACAAATTACGAGGCAGCGTTTGACTCTGTGCCGCTCCTTGTCGCGTTTATACCGATGATAATGGGCACAGCCGGAAATGCCGGTTCGCAAAGCTCGACGCTTGTTATCAGAAACATGGCTACCGGAGACGTGCGTTTGCGCGATTTTCTTAAAGTGCTGTGGAAGGAGCTGCGAATTGCTTTTTCGGTCGGAGTTTGTCTTGCACTTATCAACACTGTACGCATACTGATCAAATATCGCGGTGAGCCGAACTGCCTCGGGATCGCGCTCACGCTTGCGGTTACGATAATATTGACGGTCTCTTTTTCCAAAATGCTCGGTTCTATGCTGCCGATGATCGCAAAAGCGTTAAAACTTGACCCGGCGCTTATGGCGTCGCCGCTGATTGCGACGATCTCCGACACCTGTTCCACTCTCATATTTTTCTATGTGGCGGTACGTGTGCTCGGACTCGGCGGATAATGCGAATATAAAAAGGGGGTGTTAAAAACTCAGAATGAGTTTTTAACACCCCATCGGCGTTGATCCTGACGAAAAACGAAAAGCGAATGCGTTTAGGCAAAAGCGGCAAAGACCGCATATAAATGCAGGTCAGGTGCCCGACATTTTTTACGGCTAAAAAAACGAATTTTTAACAGCTGCGCTGTTTTATCAAAATTTCTGCATATCACTTCACAAGAAAGGAATACGGTCATATGGATTTTGCGGCATTTATTGAAGAATTCAACAAGCGCGATCATTTTGCGGTCAATAACGGCGTAAGCATAGTTGAGCTTCGCGAGGGCTATGCCATGGTCAAACTTGAATCGCGCGAGGGCATGAAAAATGCCTACGGTATACTTCACGGCGGCGTTATATTCACGGTAGCGGACACGGCGGCGGGAGTCTGCGCGGCGTCGTTTGGCACGAACAAGGTGACTTTAAATTCAAGCATAAACTTTTTAAGCCCGGCGTACCCCGGTGTTATATATGCAAAAGCAAGGATCGTGAGAAACGGAAAGCGGGTATCGGTATGCGAGGTCAGCGTTACCGACAAAGACGACACTCTGATCGCAACCGGCACTTTTACGATGTACGGTACCGACAGTATTAAAAAATGAATCAATGCGACAAAAGTAAAACGGCTCCGCGTCATTGGGCGCGGAGCCGTTTTCAGGTATCATTCTTTTACAAATTCAATAATATCTTCGACCCGACAGTCGAGGATATAGCACAGTGTATCAAGGGTCCTTGTACTGATTGCTTCGCCGTGCTTTATTCGATGTATAGTGTTTGCGCTTAGCCCCTGCCTGTAGATCAGATTGTACTCGGTGATGTTCTTTTTAAAAAGTGTACTGTAAAATGGCCGATAGCTTATCAAAATATGTGCACCTCCGACAACCGTTTTTTCTATTTTATCATAGTCTACCTCTTGACAATGCTCAATATATTGACTATAATATTCACAGGCAGGCGTATCGGCTATACACAGCTTGCGAAAAAAGTGCAAATGTGCGGTGCGGATTGAGAAACGGGCGCTTGTCGTAAATGACGGTGATATCCGTTGTCGGGCGGCGAAATGATCAAATGGTGAGGCGGAGGGCATATGGCAGAGCTTGAAAATGATCGGGACTTCGGCAACACGGCTGCCGAAGAACGCGAATTATCGGCGGAAAAGCCGAATAGCGAGAGCGAAAAAACTGTTGCGAAGAAATTAAAAAAGTATGTTTCGCCGACGGTTGAAAGGATCGATGGCATGAAATGAGATCGAATATCGAAAAACAGCGCGAAAATGAAATATTTCGATCACGCCGATCGTAATATAAAACACGGGGCGGAGCCGTCATCATTCATCCGTATGCTGCGAATTGACCGAAGCGGAATTGCCGCTCGGACGGCGGCGCCCCGCAAACAAAAATCCACTGCGTATGCCGAGCGGCAAAACGCAGTGGATAAACTTTTTTATATGCAAAAGCATATTTTTCAGTCGGTTTCAGTCGGCTTTGACTCCATTGCCGCTTTTACGAAGCCGTAAAAGATCGGATGGGGACGGTTCGGACGGCTCTTGAACTCCGGATGAAACTGTACGCCGATGAAGAACGGATGATTTTCGATCTCGACTGTTTCGACAAGTCTTTTGTCGGGCGAAGTACCGCTGATCTTCAGTCCGGCGGCTTCAAGCTCGCTTCTGAAGTCATTGTTGAACTCATAGCGGTGACGGTGACGCTCGCCTATCTCGGAGCTGCCGTAGCAGCGCTCCATAAGCGTGCCGGGAACGATCGCACAAGGATAGCTTCCGAGTCTGAGCGTGCCGCCCTTGTCAATTTCGTCGTTCTGACCGGGCATGAAGTCGATCACGCGGTGAGTCGAATTTTCGTCAAATTCGCGTGAATTTGCGTCGGCATAGCCGAGCACATCGCGTGCATATTCGATCACGGCGATCTGCATACCGAGGCAGATGCCGAAATAAGGCTTGCCGTGCTCGCGCGCATATTTTGCGGCAAGTATCATTCCCTCAATGCCTCTGCCGCCGAAGCCTCCCGGCACGATGATTCCGTCAACGTCGCCGAGTACGGCGTCAATGTTGCTTTGATCGAGCGTTTCGGAGTCTGTCCATTTTATGTCGATCTTGCTTCCGAGTGCGTATCCGGCGTGCCTCAATGCCTCCGCCACCGAAAGGTACGCGTCGTGGAGCGCCACATATTTGCCCACAAGTGCGATCTTGGTGGTCTTGTTACGCGAATGGATGCTGTCGATCATTGCCTTCCATTCGGTGAGATCCGGTTCGGGGGCGTTTATCGAAAGCTCGCGGCAGACGATTCCCGAAAATCCTGCGTTTTCGAGCATGATAGGCGCTTCGTAGAGCGTGGGGATGGTTTGATTTTCGATCACGCAGTCGGGTTTGACATTGCAGAAGCCGGCGATCTTTTTGAAGATACTTTCGTCTTCGATCGGCTCGTCGGTGCGAAGTATGATGATATTCGGGTTGATCCCCATACCCTGAAGCTCCTTGACCGAGTGCTGGGTGGGCTTTGATTTGTGCTCGCCCGACGCTCTGAGATAGGGCACGAGCGTTACGTGCACATAAAGCGAATTTTCACGTCCGACTTCAAGTCCGACCTGCCTGATCGCTTCGATGAACGGACGGCTCTCGATATCTCCCGTGGTGCCGCCGATCTCGGTGATAACGACATCCGCGCCGGTTTTGTCGGCAACGCTGTATATGAAGCTTTTGATCTCATTTGTTACGTGCGGAATATACTGAACGGTGCTTCCGAGATATTCGCCGCGGCGTTCTTTCGCGATAACGTTTGCAAATACCTTGCCGGTCGTCAGATTGGAAAAACGGTTGAGGTCCTCGTCTATGAAGCGTTCGTAGTGACCGAGATCAAGGTCGGTCTCCGCTCCGTCCTCGGTGACGTATACCTCTCCGTGCTGATAGGGGCTCATCGTGCCGGGGTCAACATTTACATACGGGTCGAGCTTTTGCGCGGCGACCTTAAGGCCGCGCGCCTTCAATAATCTTCCGAGAGAAGCGGCGGTGATTCCTTTGCCGAGACCGGACACAACGCCTCCGGTCACAAATATATACTTTGCACTTGCCATGAGATCAACTTCCTTCCTGTGCGCGTATGTGAGTTTCAAAAAGAATACGGCGTCCATCGAGACAGCTCGGGCTTGTGTCGATGAACGCCTTTGTTCACGGTGATAATATATCACACTTTTATTTTTTTGTCAAGGATTTTTTTGACTTTTGACCTGATTTTTGCGCTTTTGTTTTGTTTGACGTATCAGCTGTTTCAACGCCGCTTCCGCCGGCTTCGGAGTTCTCGGATGAAACCGCGCCTGAGTCGGCTTCGGGAGCGCTTGGCACATCGTGTGCCGATATGCCCGCCTCACACGCCGCTTTGATCTCGCTGCCGTCAAAGCTTATGCCCTTTTTTTCAAGCCTCGTTGAGGTGTCTTTTGACAAGAGCGTATAGATCACCGAGAACACCGGGATAAAGAGTATCATTCCGATAAGGCCGAAAAGCTTTTCGCCTACATAAACGGCAAGTAATGTCCAAAGCGCGGGCAGTCCCACCGAGCCGCCTACAATACGCGGATATATCAGATTGCCTTCGACCTGTTGGACCACGAGGAATATGACCACGAAAGCGATCGCCTTTTTGGGGTCCACAAGCAGTATCAGAAACGCGCCGACCGTGCAGGATACAAAGCTTCCTATATAAGGTATGAGCGCAAGTACTGCGGTCATAGCGCATATGACTCCCGAGTAGGGAAGTCGGAATATCAACATAGTGAAGAAAAGCAACAGTCCGAGTATCAGCGCGTCGAGACACTGACCCGAAAGAAATTTTTTGAAAGTGCTGTTCAAAAGCTTTACGGTATATGAAATGTTGTCTGCGGCCTTTTTCGGAGCGTATGAATAAAGCAACTTGCTTGCCTGACGCGCTAGCGTACGCTTACCGGCAAGTATGTATATGCAGCAGACGGCGCATATCACCGTCATGAAAACTCCGCCCGTGATGGAGGACGCCGCCGACACTACCGTGCCGAACACGGTGCCGAGGTTGTCGGTGACCTTGCCTACGAGGTTTGTCACTTTGAAGTCCGAGATATATTCCTTGAGCTTGCTGCTGTCAAGTCCGATCGTTTTGCAGAATTCCGCGATATTGTCCCAATTCTTCTCAAACGAGGCTTTGATTATCGGTACGGCGGATGCGAACTGAGGAATTATCAGTATTACGACGACGGTAAGCGCGCCGATAATAATTGCGATCGACAGCACAAGACTTACGGCGGTCACCAAACGCTCGGGAAGCCTTCCTTTTTTATACGGTATCTTGTTTAACAGCCGTTCTATGCCGCACATGAGCACGTTGAGCACTGCCGCCGCCAGCCCTCCGTAGATGAGCGGCGAGATGATGCCGAGCGCGCGCTTGAAGAATGCGCTGACCCACTCAATGTTCATCAGCACAAAATACAGGCATACGCCGAAAGCGACCACGAGTAATGTGTTCTTCACTTGCTCCTTGGTTTTCAAAATGCACCTTTGCTTTCCGCCGCGGTGTGAGCGGCACGCACAAGCAGTGTTTTTCGGATATCTCCGATGCGTTGTGCGGGAATATCTGCTGTGTGTCGGATCATCTGCCTACGATGTATCTTTCATAATAGAAAAGATACTGCTCGGCAACTCCGGCATATTCTCCGAAGCTTTTCGGGTCGAAGTCGGGCGGGAAATATTTTTCAAGCAGTCTCCTGACCCATACGTCGATCGGGAAAGCGTCATATTTTTCAAGCGAAAACAACATGGCGCAGGAGGCGACCTTTATGCCGACTCCGTGTATTTTACAAAGCTCCGCCGCCGCTTCGTCGGTAGACAGGGCGCGGATCGCTTCAAGGTCGGTCTCGCCGCTGGCGACCCTTCGTGCCGCATCATATATGTATTTTACCCTGAAGCCGGTGCGCAGGGCAAAAAGTCCGTCAACTCCGAGCGACGCCGTCGCTTCGGGAGTCGGAAAGGCGAATTTTTCGCCCCACGGGGTATCTATACGCTCGCCGCACTCTCTGCAGAGCGAGTCGATTATTTTGGAGATCCTCGGTATATTGTTGTTTTGCGACACGATAAACGAGCACAGACATTCCCAAGGCTCTTGGTTGAGTATCCTGATACCT